>PBMZ01000007.1 GCA_002722955.1 Planctomycetaceae bacterium
AAGACGGCGGCCCTGGCTTCACCGGAGAAGGCTGGACGACGGCCGAAGAATACAGCATGGGAGACAGCCGCGCCGTTAAAGGTGGCAATATCTCTCGAGCGATTCGCGAGTTTCCCGGCAACATTCGAATGTGCGGGACTGGGCACAACACCTCGCTGAACTACTTGTTGCAAGAGCTGTGCTATCAAACGCTGCTGACGCTCGATTCCAATACGACCGAGTATGTGCCGCAATTGGCAAGCCATTGGAAAATCTCAGAAGACAAAACGACGTTCACTTACCGAATCAACCCGAAGGCTCACTGGTCGGACGGGAAGCCAGTTGTAGCCGACGACGTCGTTGCCAGCTTTAAGTTGCAAATGGATCCAACGCTCAAAGATCCGTCGGCACAATTGACCTTTGGTAAGTTCGAGCCGCCGGTCGCCAAGTCGAAATACATTGTCGAGATCAAGGCGAAGGAACAAAACTGGCGCAACTTCTTGTACTTCTCGGCATCGTTGCCTGTCATGCCAGCGCACGAAATCGGAAGCATCACCGGTGAGGAATACTTGGACCAATACAATTACAAATTTACCGCTGTCTCCGGAGCTTACTCGATCGCGAACTACGAGAAGGATTTGGTCAAAGACGAATCAATCACAATTACTCGCCGTGACGATTTTTGGGCCAAGGACATGCCCTGGTACAAAGATATCTACAATTTTGATCGCGTCCGATTCCTGGTCATCGAGGACTCGGAATTGATCTATCAAAAAGCGAAGAAGGGCGAACTGGACTTCTTTTATGTTGGCAAAGCCGAGTGGTGGGTGAAGGACCTACCAACTGTCGACGCCGTGCAGAACGGCTGGCTTGTCCGACAAAAGGTCTTCAATGATAGCCCCAACGGCGTGCAAGGATTCGCCATCAACATGCGACGACCACCGTTGGATGATGTTCGGATGAGGAAAGCGTTGCAGCATCTTTACGACCGAAAGACGCTGATCGAAAAACTCGCCTACAACGAGTACGTGCCGCAGAACTCGCACTACGCCGGAAGCCAGTACGAAAACGCGGACAACGAGCAAATTGCTTACGATCCCAAGAAAGCCGTCGAGCTGATGGCGGGAGCTGGCTGGACAGAAGTTGGCCCGGATGGCATCCGCGTCAAGGATGGCGAGCGACTTTCACTGACGCTGACCTATTATTCCCCAGCACTCGAAAAGTATCTGACCAGCTTTAAGGAGACATGCAAGGACGTTGGTGTCGACATTCAGCTTGAGCTGACGCAAGGCGAGACGCTTTGGAAGAACTTGATGGAGCGAAAGTTCCAAATGGCCATGATGGCTTGGAGCGGCTTGGTCTTCCCGAACCCGGAAACGTCACTCAACAGTGAATTGGCCGACAAGAATGACAACAACAACATCACAGGCTTTAAGAACGCTCGGGTGGATGAAATCTGCAAACAATACGACGTGTCCTTCGACCAAAACGAGCGACGCGCGTTGATTCAGGAAGTGGACAAAATTGTCACCGACGAGCATCCGTATGTGCTTTGGTGGTATCAGCCGTGCCAACGCGTGATGTACTGGAATAAGTTTGGCGTGCCCGAGTATGGCTTCCGTCGCGTCGCCGACTATGACGACTTCTACACTACTTGGTGGATCGACCCTGACAAGGAAGCGAAGCTCAAGGATGCTCGCAAGAACGATCAAAAGCTGGAAGTCCCACCGATTGAGATTCACTATTGGGAAGAGAAGGCCAAAGCCGAGAAGGCCAACCAGGCCAGCTTGAACTGAGCTTGGCAATCAGCGACGGATCGACATGAACGACAACTGCATCGTTAGCAACATGATGAACTGTCATAGGAGGACAGCTCGATGCCGGCAGCAATAATCGATGGCAAAGCCATCGCGGCGCAAATCCGTGTAGCGTTGGGCAGTGAAGTTGCGGAGTTCTCAGGCCAGACGGGTGTGACACCACACTTGGCCGCCGTGCTTGTGGGTGATGATCCCGCCAGTGCCGTTTACGTCCGCAACAAACAACGTGCATGCGACAAAGCGGGCATCAAAAGCACCCTCCACAGACTTTCGGCCGAGACGACTCAAGCCGAATTGCTCGAACTGATTGAGCAACTCAACAACGCCAACGATGTGCATGGCATCCTCTGCCAACTCCCGCTGCCTCAGCAAATCAACGAGCTGGCGATTCTGGACGCGATCTCTCCGCTCAAAGACGTCGATGCGTTTCACCCGGAAAATGTTGGCCTGATCGTTCAAGGTCGACCTCGATTCTTGCCCTGTACTCCGCACGGTGTCCAACAATTGTTGGTCGAATCAGCGGCGGAAATCGAAGGCGCAAATGTCGTTGTGTTGGGACGTAGCGAGATTGTCGGCAAGCCGATGGCGCTGATGCTTGTTCAAAAGGGTAAGGCCGCCAATGCAACCGTTACGATATGTCATAGCCGAACCAAAGGGCTCGCCGAGATTACTCGAACTGCCGACATCTTGATCGCAGCAATTGGTCGAGCCAACTTTGTGACGGGCGATATGATCAAGCCGGGCGCGACAGTGATTGACGTGGGCATCAATCGCGTGGACGACAAGTTGGTTGGCGACGTCGATTTCGCAGCGGCCTCGGAAGTGGCGGCGGCGATCACACCAGTTCCTGGCGGTGTTGGGCCGATGACGATTGCCATGTTACTCAAGAATACGGTGGCAGCCGCGCGAATTGCGGCTAACGCTTAGACTCTTGCGGTACAGCAGTCGCCACAGACTTCTTGATAACTGCGGATGAATCAATCTGCGCGTTCCAACATAACTGTGGGTTCCTGATTCTTGACAGGCTTGTCATCATCGCACAGTAAGTTCTGCACGACTGTGCGGATGTCGAAGAAAATCAGATTCATCGACGGCACGATGATCAAAGTGAGCGCCGTTGCGAAGATCAATCCGAACGTCAACGTGACAGCCATTGGGATCATGACGATCGCTTGAAAGCTGGTTTCGAACATTAATGGCGTTAAGCCAGCGACCGTCGTCAACGTCGTCAAGATAATCGGTCGGAGGCGTAGCTTTGCTCCTTCAACGCTGGCCTCGAAATTTGTCTTTCCGCTGGCGACGCGTTTGTTGATGAAGTCGACCAGAACGATCGAATCGTTCACCAAGATTCCTGTTAACGCGACTAATCCAACGCCGCTAAGAACAGTGAGCGGATTGCCTGTGATCCAGTGACCGACGATGGCTCCGAGAATGCCAAATGGGATCGCCGACATGACGACGATCGGTTGCCAATACGACCGAAACAAACCTGCCAACAACGTGTAAATCAACAACAGTGCGGCCACTGCCGCGATGCCTAGGCTTTCGAACGCTTTGGCTTCGTCTTGTTGGCTGCCAACGAATTCCATTCTGACTCCGGGATGCTCGGCTGCCAGGTGTTGGCCGAATTCCGTTTTGATTTTTGAGACGATGCTGTTGGCACTGGCAACGGCGTCATCAACTTCCGCGGACACAGTGACGGATCGCTTTAATTGGCTACGATGAATGGCAGTAAAACCATCGGTTTCTGTCAATTCAGCAACTTCGCCCAAGGGAACCCAGCCTCGCGTGCCTTCTGTCGGGGCAGTCGGAATCCACATCGATTCCAAGTTGTGCATGTTTTCACGGAAGCGACGTGGGTACCGCACCATGATCTTCACGTCTTCGCGGTTGCGAGTTATCCGGCGCGCTTCTTGGCCGAAGAGTGCCGATCGAACATGTGTTCCCAACGTGCCGACGGTGATTCCCGTAGGGCGAGCGGACTCGCGTAATCGCAGTTGGACCTCACGCTTACCTTCATCGAAATCATCATCAAGGTCGAAGACGCCGTTGAGTTCTCGCAGCTCAGCCTTAAGCTCATCTCCAACCGCGATGATCTCGTCAAAGTCATCACCAGTAAAACGTACTTCGATGTCAGCGCCGACAGGTCCGCCATCGATGGATGTCCATGTGATGGAATTCACGCCTGTCAGCGTTTCACAAAACCGGCGTATATCAGCTATGAATGCTTCGCTGGATCGCAAGCCGGCTTGTTCGCGCGCGTCGGCAGCCTTGAGCTCGATGATCATCTGCCCCAGGTGTGATTGCATTTGAGCCCCAACAGCTCCATCCTCGGCGAACTCGATTTGAAGCGACACGAAGCTTTGCACATTCGAGACTTCCGGGCTTTTCACGATGATCCGATCAAGGGCTTCCATGCGCTGCTTGAGCTGGCTTGAGGGCGTACCGACCGGCATATCTATGAAACACAGAAGCGTTTCAGCGTCCATCTTCTGAATGAACAATCGATCAACAATTCCGCTGGCTGGCAAACCAAAAGAAGTCAACAACAGCGCGACGGAAACAGCAACCGTTGCGTATCGCCATTTCAGTGTAAAACGTAGCATCGCTTCGTATGCTTGGCCGATTGGACCGTGAGTAACGGTTTCTTGAAACTTGGCAGTCAGGCCCATGACTTTCCGCAAGATTGATTTGCGGCGGCTTCGAGCTTCACGGCGATCCATCTCTTCCTTACTGGGCAAGTGGGAAAGATGAACAGGAAGAATGATGAGTGCTTCGATCAATGAAACAGTCAGGGCCGCCAACACAACAATGGGTAATTCACCAATAAAGTCACCGATGCGTCCCTTGACCGCAAACAGTGGCGCGAATGCGGCGATGGTCGTCAGTACGGCTATGATGACTGGCCACATCACCTCTTCAGCGCCGCGCACTGCGGCCTCTTTAGGTGACATTCCATTCTCGACGTGACGATAGATGTTTTCGCCGATCACGATGGCGTCGTCGACGATAATGCCCAGAACGATGATCATGCCGAATAGGCTTAGCAGGTTGAGCGTGACCCCCATCGCCCACATCACCACGAATGTGCCAAGAATGGAAACCAATAAGCCGATCGAAGCCCAAAAGGCGACTCTCCAATTCAGAAACATCAACAGGGAAAGCAGCACAAGAATCAATCCCGTGCGGCCGTTGCGTTTCATTAGGTCTAAACGCCCCTCGACGAATCGAGCTAAATCTGTGTGAAGATCGACGCTGAATTTGTGGCGAAATGGGCTGTTGCGGCTTGCTTCGTAGATGTCAGCCGGATCGGGGCGTCCGCTGGCCTTCAACACAAACCAACCGATGCCTGCTCCGGTGAGTGCTAGCGGCTTCGAGTACCACGGTTCCTCGAAAGCAGCATCGAATCCGTAAGCGTCGAAGTCTTGATTCTGTTTGGCACTGATATACGCCTTTACCGACGTTGAAATCTGAATCGCATCTTGGTTTTGAGTTTTGTAGACAACGCAGCTGACCGCTGGCTTGCCGTTGTAGTAGGCTTCCAAGTCGGCCTCTATCAACTGATCTTTGACGATGGCGACATCGGAGACCAAAATCTTGCGCCCGTCAACTCGCGTTCGAACAACGATGTCTTCCAGGTCCTTGGCCCGCGTTTCCTCGCCAAGCGTGCGAACATTGATGCTGTTGCGATCACCCTTAAGCTGTCCGCCAGAAACATCCACATTCGTCTGACGGATCGCCGCCGCAACCTCAGCAAATGTAATGTCGTATTCAAGCAGACACTCTGGCCGCACTTCGACGCTGATCTCATCGTCACGGATGGCGTTGATCTCGACGAAGTGAATGCCGGGGAGCAATAACAAGTCATCGCGCAAATCCTGAGCCGCTCGTTTGATTTCCATCTCCGTTCCATCACCATAAATGGCTACGGCAATCACGGGTAGCTTGGGCTCGAACTTTTGAATTGTGACTTGTTCAACGTCATCAGGAAGACTTTGCAGGGCGTCGACCGCGTTCTTGACTTCTTGAAGCACGGAATCGACGTTGTCGACTTCATTGAACAGCGACAAGTTTGTGTAAGAGATTCCCTCGGACACAGTCGATTCGATCTCCTCGATGCCGTCAATATCACGGACAGCTTCTTCGATCTTGATTGTGACCGCCTTTTCGATTTCCCGCGGTTGCACGCCCGGATAAACCGCCATAATAGCCAACTTGTCCGGCCGAGATTCTGGCATCAGATCGCGCACTAGCGTAAACGCAAAGATGCCACCGGCGACGAGAATCATCACCATCAGCATATTGACGAGCACGTCGTTTTCGACACTGAATCTTGGAGCGGACATGGAGAAGGCTTGTGCAACGTTTTGGGAACATGAAAGAGTGTCGCTGATAAAGACCCAAAAACTCAGTCGCTGAGGTCATCAAAAGGGCGGAATCTCAATACTGAGAATCAAAATCGAGTATACACGCCCAAGCACGCGCAAGATACATGGTGTCTCATGCCGAGCAAGTGACTGTTACCGGCGCATCAAGTGATAAAGCGGAAGCTCGCCTGAATCTTTGGGCAACGTCGTCAGCCCAACGTACTCACAGTAGTAGTTGTGGTCAGCTTCCAGAGCCAAGATCGCTGCAAACTGCTCGCTCGTGTAGACACAGTTGACTTCGGTCGCTGGTTCAATTCGAGCGGCTAAGTTTACGTGCCGACCAAAGTAGTTGTTGCCACTCGCAATCGAGTCGTAACATCGGTACGCAGGACCGGTATGGAGGGCAATTCGAATTCCTGGCGTCAAATCCGCACCAAGATTCTCCCACTCGTGTTCTTGAACTCGCTCCAAGAGCGCGAGCGCGAAGTCTGCTCCTTCTTTGACTGTCTTGAATACAACGAAAAGGCCGTCGCCCCAGGTATTTGCAAATTCCGTCCTGCGAGACTTGATCAAGTCGTAGACAATATCAATCAGTTTTGTATGAACAACGCTGGAACATGCTCTTCACCAACCTGGCTAAAGCCCTCGACGTCAGCGAACAACATCGTGCGAACTTCTCTATCGACATCTAGCTTCTCGACTTAGCGGTCTGGCTTTCCAAGGATGGTTGGTTTGAGATCCGTGAACTTAGAGGTAATCTCTGACAGCTCGATCTTGCTGAGTCTCCCGTTTGCTGACGACCAATTGTCCAAGAATCTACCAGTCCCTTGCTTGCGACTTGTTTCGGTGTCATAAACAACTAAGGCCACCAATTCCGTCTTCAAGCGTTTCGCTTGTGTGATGGCAAGCCCTTGGACGACGTTGATTCCGAATTCAAATAAGATCTTGTCACCAAGGAACTTGTCTTCCGTCGCGTAGTGAATTTCTTCGGCTCCTGCCATCACATTGTCAAATCGTTCCTTCCACTCCGCCAAGGCGTTGTACTCAAAATCAACACTGGATGTGACAAAGTCATTGGCATCAAACGGCAAAACGACGTGCAGTTCTGGGCCGCGGTCGATCATCGCTTGCGCAAACAGTAGGTCGACTCCACTGGCTGCGGAACAATATCCCACCGCAGCATTGAGTTCTTCGAGCCGCTCCTTGATCTCGGATGCTATCTTCTCAACCAAATGCCTGTCGTTGGGGAATCGGGGAGTTTCCCGCCCCGGCTGGTCGATAATATGTCCAACACCAATCACTACTGTACCAGCTGTGACGTCCGACAGTATTCCTTCAACATCGATATGATTCTGAAGCAACTTTAGGTGGCCACGCATGGCGGTAACGCCGCCGACTCTCTTTCCAGCAAGTTTCACGGATTCGACGTAGTGTTCGCCAGCCTCAGCCAGATTTCCAAGAATTAGGGAGGCCTCACTAAGGGTCGCTGCCTTCCAATGACCTTCGTCCTGCTCGGCCAGATTGATTGCGATCTCGGCCCATTCCTGAGCCCGTTTAGAGTCACCAGCAATTAGCCGTAATGATGCTGCATTGATGGCGGCAAACGATTACTCAGAAAGCATAAATGCACGCTCGTAGAACTCGGCAGCTTCTGTTGCCAATACAGAGCGATCTTCTGAGTCTCGGCAATCAGTAAGCTTGTCTTTTTTCAACTTCCCAGCTAGGGACAAGATATCGAAATCCGTCTTGATGTTCGCTTCGACGAATTCTACCAACTCACCAACACGCTGCTCCGCTTTCCGGCTATGCCGGTTGCGTGCATGTATCAGAGCACGGCGGTATAGGAGCTCTAAGTCGTCCGGAAATTGTCTCAACCCCTGGCGAGAAAGATCCAAAGCTGCCTTCAACCGGTCTTCACTGATGAGCGCCTTTACGAACGAACGATAGAGCCACGATTCCTTGATCCACAGCTGCTCGTATTGGCCCGGATCGTATTGATCCAGGAGATCGGAAACAGAACTATCCTCTGATTCCAGTTGCGTTAGAATTTCTTCGACTTTGACATTCGGCATGAGCGTCCCTTTTCTCAAGTGCGACACCCCATGTCATCCGTGTATCGGCTCGCGTGATTATTGAGCAAATGTCAGCCTGCTAATCCCTCCATCTTGCCGATATATAGGATTGAATTCAATCAACTCTAAAGCGGTTATATGGCCGGGTACGTCATCTCGATTTACGTCTAAATGCTAGCGTGCATGCCCTCATGCAAACAGCAACTTGTGGATCCCATAGACCACTATTCCTGAGTAAATCCCCGCGAACTGGTCGTCGATCATGATGCCGAGGCCTCCGTGTAGCTTCTCGAGTTGCCTCGCTGGCCAGGGCTTCCAGATGTCGAAGAAGCGGAATACGAAGAAGCCCACGATTGCTGTTTGCCAGTTGGTTGGAACCAGCAGAAAGATGGCGGGGGCGGCGGCGATTTCATCGAAGACGGCGTGGCCGGGATCCGTCTTCTTCATGCGGCGCGCGATTTCTGAACAGATCGGAATGCCGATCAGAAACAGGGCGATCCACATGGGAAAGACCGCTGGAAATGGCAGTTTCAATGACTGCCAGCCCCACATCAGAACGGGACACCACAGGCTACCGACTGTTGCCGGAGCGATCGGGGAGTAGCCCGCGCCACACCCCGTCCCGACAATTAGGGCGAATGCTCTCCATAGCTTGATCAGCATCGACGCAGCCGCTTCCTGTGAAGATTGAACGAAGGCTTAAGTGGCGTACGCTTCCAGCTTGCGTTGCTGTCCGATCCGAAAGCTGAAAGCTTACGCCACTTCCTCGCCGCTTATGAGTCCGATCGGACTTGCACTTGGACGGCTCCAAGCATTCGCGTTAGTGCGCGTTCCTTCTTATTGATGAAGAAAACGTTTTCGAGCACGATCGCTCGGCGTTCGTTGCTGGGATGCAGAATCAGTCGCCCTGACTTCAGCAGCAGGTACTCGAAAACATCGTTGATTTCTTTATCCACGCGAAGGTCCGGTGCCGAGAATCGCTCAAGGTCACTCAAGATTCCATGATGGTGCAACAACTCGTTGGGACGAACTTCCCAGTAGTCGAACTGCACGCTAATTGACACGAAGAGGAATATCACCCCCAGAACTACCGCGAACAAGAAATAGAACTGAGCATTCGCCCAAGGCGAGAGCCAATCCAAAACGGTTCCCAACATCGGCACCAAATCGGGTTTCGAATGGAAAAGCATGATGGCACCAAGTCCAAGTGCCGCGAAGAAGAAGAACAGCGTCAGCGATGTCGCTCTGGGAAAGTCGAAAGACAGCACGACCGTGTTGATACCCAGAATTCCCAAAAAGGCAAGCGCCACAAATTGGTCTGTCCGAGCACCATCCACACCTGGACCAGCGTGTCCCGACGCCAGCATGTAGAAGCCAGCGACGACAGCGGCGATCAATGTTGGATACAGAAAGACAACCTTGGGATAAGAGATCAAAAAGATCTGTTTCGGCGGACTTTCCGCCGTGGAAGACTCCGGCTGAGAAGTTTCTGGAGCTTCACTTTCTGGTGTGTTTTCTTCGGGAGCAGTATTCTCGTCAGCCATTTCGTGATCCTGATCAGTGGTCAAGGTTTCGTTGTCGGGCGTGTCACCCTCTGAAGACTTTAATCAGAGTGCCACGTTGATGCCAGTTCTCGGTCGATTGAGTCGCGAGATTCTGATGATTCCAGCAATGCCCTAGCTATCTTCTAACGTCAGCGATCCGAAAAAAGATCATTTTCACCAGGTCAAATTGCAGGAATCCCGCCGAGTCGAGGCTTATTTTGATCGGCCAGAAAACCAGACGAACCATCATTTCTTAACAGGGCAACTCGACCGCAAAGTTTGCCAGACACGAATAACTGGCGAGCAACTTACGGCAACGATCCGATTGTGCAACATCATCGAATGCGCGTTTTTCTGCCTTGCCGATGACTCTGATGAGATGCCAGTAGCCAGCGTCCCGAAAGGAAATCTCGGCACAACATCGGTTGACCAAGCTACAAATCGATCCGCATCGTGACTTACCTCGGCCAAGGATGGCTTGAATGACCCGTATTCGACGCAAGCATCGCAGGCGAACCTCGTTCGCATTTGTTGCGATCGAATCACTTGAGCCGCGCTTACAACTTTCGGCGGCCCAGCTCAACCCGCTCAACTTTGCTTCTCACGCCCTCGGTAATTTCAACGAACAACTCAGCACCGCCGACGTCACCATCGAGGAATCTGGGCTGTCGCTTCGACTCGTTGGAAATCATGCAAAACGCATCGACTTCCCGATTCAGCTGACTCCATCCAGTGTGCTTGAGTTTGATTTTCAAAGCGATCAGCAAGGCCACTTTCATGGGCTTGGCTTAAGCGATTCATTGACTGATGGCTTCGATCAGATCTTTCGCCTCTACGGCTCCGACAAGACGACCGGCATCGCCGACTTTGACAACTACGCCACCAGCGCCGCCCCCAATGTCAAACACTATCGCATTCCTGTTGGCGAGTTCATTTCCGGTCTGACAAATCACATCGCCTTCGTCAGCCTCGGCAATGAAGATGGCACGCAACCTGCCGAGAGCGTCTTTTCAAACATCCAGATATACGGCGGCAACAATCCGCCCATCGCAAATGACGACAGTTACACGGTCAATGGCAGTGCTGCGGTATCGTTTGATGTTACCGCGAACGACACAACAGCACCGGACCCGTTGGAAACATTAACCGTCGTCGCAAGCACGACGGGATCAGCCGGCGGTGTCACAGTGGTGTCCGATGGTCGAATCGAATATCAACCACCGCCCGGTTTCGCTGGTGTTGACCGATTCCAGTACACCGTGGCTGACGACACAGGCGGCAGAGAAGACACTGCCAGTGTCTTTGTCACTGTCCGTCCGTTCTTGGATTTCTCGAGTTCCACGCAGCTACCACCGGAAGATGGCAGCACTGGTGACGGCTCACTCGAGCTGACGTCGAATGGCACAACAGCACGACTGGTCGGAGACCGCCGCGAATCGTTGGCACAAGACTTCGAGATCACTCCGTTTACGATTCTCGACTTCGACTTCAGTAGCTCTTTCGAAGGTCAACGTCACGCGATCTCGGTGCAAACAAACGACGACGGCGTTGTCACTGAGACAACTTTCGACTTGTTCGGTTCGGACATCTCGCCGGACGCAGAATTCGCTGACTATGAAGACTTCGGACCTGCCACTCGAAGTTATCGAGTCGAAGTCGGAAAGCTCCTCAGTGGAACGATTGAAAGTATTGCTCTAATCAATGACGCGATGGCTCAAGTCAATTCCGAGAGCGTCTTCTCAAACGTACAAATATACAATCAGTATGAGTGGTTCCGTGGCAACACCCACACGCATAGTCGTTGGAGCGATGGAAATCTGTTCTCCGAGCTGACCGCAGCTTGGTACATGGACAATGATTATCAATTCGTCAGTGTCTCGGATCACAACGAGATTGGATTGACACCGCAGTGGATCGACTATCGCCGTTCTTTCCAACCTCAGCTTGACGAGATCAGCGAGCGATTTCCGCAAGGCTGGGTTCAGGAACGCACCATCGACGGATTGCTTTCCTTTGGTGGATCGCAAGACAAAACCGGCCCGGTCACCGTGTCCGATAATTCCCGCACCGTCCAAATTGTTGGCAATCGTTGGCAATCCGTCGACATCGACGACTATGCAGTCACAGAAAACACAGTTTTGGAATTTGAATTCCAAAGCAATCAACTCGGGGAGATTCACGGCATTGGCTTCGCCAACGATATGCAGTTGATTCGCGATCAAACGTTTCAACTGTTGGGATCAATGAGTTACGGCCGTCAGGACTTCAGGACGTACGAGCTTGGCAGCGGATTCCAGAGTTACTCGATCCCGATCGGACAATTCTTCACCGGCGTCAATCGGTTCTTGTTCATCGCTAATGACCACGACGTCGACAATCCTGACGCCGAGAGCATTTACCGAAACGTACGGATCGTGGACTCGGTGACAAACGAAACAACCGACGTTGAATTCCGCCGCCATGAGGTCTTGCTGCAGCCTTTCGATGACATCGCCTTAACACTTGATACACCCGGCAACTTCCTGACAATGACAGGTGGACAAGAGATCTCCGACCGCAAGATCTACGAAGACCTCAGCCGGTCGCCCGTTCATCTCAGCACGATCAACGCGAACGAAGTCGTGTTACCGTTGCGTGGAGACAGCGTTCAAGAAATTCTGCAAAACACAGTCGATGCGGCCTACGCCCAAGGCGAGCGGATCGGGCGTCCCGTTCTGATACAAGCAAATCATCCCAACTTCCGCGGCGCCATCACTGCCGAAGAATTGGCTCACACAGAAGGACTCCGTTTCTTCGAGGTTTGGAATGGACATCCACTGGTCGACAACGACGGCGACGACCACGATCACGACGATCATGACCATGACCATGACCATGGAGATGCGCCGGATGCTCCAATCGCCTCGACGGATAAAGTTTGGGACATCGTCTTAACAACACGAATTGCCGAGTTGGATGGCGAGTTGCTCTACGGTGTCGGCGTCGACGATGCTCACAACTTTAGCGGCAAGCCAAATTCTGCTCAGCCCGGCGGTGGTTGGATCGAAGTTCTTGCCGAACAGCTCTCGCCGAATTCGATCGTCGAAGCCATGCAAGCCGGCAGGTTCTACTCGTCAACCGGCGTTGAATTGACGAACGTCGAGACCAGCGATTCAGGCATGTCGGTCCAGATCTTGGGCGAGCCCGGTGTTAGCTACACGATCGACTTCTTGGGCACGCGCGAGGGCTACGATCCAACGCGTCAACCTTACTTAGACGCCGATGGTCATCCCATTCGAGTCACTCAGCAATATAGTGATGACGTTGGTGCCGTGTTGAAATCCGTCACGGGGACATCAGCAACTTACGTATTTGCCGGCGATGAACTCTACGTGCGAGCCCGCATCACTTCGTCAGAAGTTCACCCTTTGGGTGTTGAACCGGGAGAGTTGCAGCGTGCGTGGACTCAACCCATTCTCGGCCCTCGAGCCCCAGCCAATCGGCCAATGGAAGCAAACGCGGGCAGCACATATCAGATCGATGCGGGTCAACCGATCGACTTGGATGCCAGCGCGTCCTTTCATCCGAACCGCCAAGAAGTGCTCAGCTATCAATGGGACTTCAACCGCGACGGAACGGCCGATTGGACAGTCGATTCCGCAGTCAGCACAGTGCCGTGGAATACGGTTGCCTTAACTGGCATCGGTGGCGGCGAGCACACCATCGACCTTTCGGTCGTCGATTCTGAAGGAAATAGATCGCTGGCGACGGCAACACTGATGATCTCGGACGAGTTTTTGGTCTCGACCCGATCGCTCGAGGATGGAGTCGCTGACGAACTGCTACTGAGAAAAAGCGACGGCTACTTCGAGATCGTCACTCAAGCGACCGGCAACGTTTTCTCGACCGTCATCGATAACGGCATTCGATCCATCATGATCGAGGGCTCGCGCGACGATGACTCGCTGACTATCGACCTAAACGGGAATCCAATTCCGGCTGGCGGCGTCGAATTCTTCGGACGCAGCCAAATCAATGGAGACACACTGCGATTTGTTGGCGACGTTGAACAATCCACCCACGACCTCGAACACGGCAAACATGGACTTTCCCATTTCGATGGATCGCCCGTCCGATTCCGCGGTCTTGAGTTTTTGGCGGACGAGACCACAAAAGACGATCTGACAATCCGATTCACGCCTGATAACGAGTCACTTACTGTTAGCGACGATGCTGTTGCCAACAACGGGATCTCGCAAGTCAGTTCAACGCGACGGACGGCCGATGTTGCCTTCTCCCATCCGACAGAAGCGCTGCGAGTCCTATCTGGTGCTGGCGACGATGAGATTGTCAGACCTCAATTCGACGCCTTGTTTAGTGCGGCCGTTCAATTCTCGGGGGAAGATGGCGATGACGTCATTGACCTGCGCAGCCTGACAATTGACGCGAACGTCTCCGGCGGGCTTGGCAATGATGTGCTCAGGGGCGGCCACGGCCACGATGTGATGTTTGGAGGAGCGGGCAACGACTCCATCAATGGCTCCTTCGGAGTCGACACGGTTTACGGAGAAAGCGGCCGCGATTCCGTCTTTGGCGGTGATCATGGAGACCATTTGGACGGAGGTCCCGGCTTCGATCATCTCAGCCACACAGGAAGTGGCACAATCGTGTTGACCGACTCGACCATCACGGGTCGCCGCGTGAACGAATTGATCTCGATTGAACTAGCCAAGGTTGTTGGTGGCGGCGGCGATGACAATTTGGACGCCTCACAATTCTCCGGGCGAGTCACTCTTGTTGGTGGCAGCGGCGACGATGTCTTGGTTGGCGGGATTTCTCGTGATTCACTCATCGGAGGTCCTGGCAACGACAACTTATCCGGCGGCGGCTCTCACGACACAATCAAAGGCAGCTCTGGTGATGACCAAATCAGCGGCGGCGACGGAAGCGATCGTTTGCTTGGCAATTCAGGCAACGATGTCATTCACGGCGACGCCGGCAGCGATCGCGTCTTCGCGGGCTCTGGCGACGATCAACTCTTCGGCGGCCCCGGTCACGATGTGCTGAATGGTCAGATGGGAGACGATCAACTGACCGGCGGTTTGGGCAACGACCGTCTGATCGGCGGATCCGGAATGGACAAGCTAATCGAAATCGGCGACGTCAACTTTGTGTTGACACCAACGCAACTCACTGGCATGGGCACGGACCAATTACAATTCATCGACATAGCACAGTTGCAAGGTGGCGAGTCGGACAATGTAATCGACACGTCCCAATTCTCCGGCCATGTCACACTTGTCGGCCGCGACGGTGCCGACACGTTGACCTCAGCCGGCGGAAGCGATCTTCTCCGCGGCGGCGGCGGCCACGACATCATCCGTGGTGGCGGCGGCAAGGACAGGAT
>PBMZ01000008.1 GCA_002722955.1 Planctomycetaceae bacterium
ATCACTCGGAGAGCGATGGCTACTTTGACATATCCCGAAGTGATACCGTAGGGGGCTCGAGATGGCACAAACTCGACGAGACTTTTTGGCAAGCACGGCAGCGCTATCCGTTGGCGGGGCTCTTTCACCGATCTTTGGTGCGGAGCGAAAACGCCCACGAGTCGCCGCGATCTTTACCGAGTTTCGCTTTCGTTCGCACACGTACAACATCCTCGAGAACTTTTTCCAGCCGTATCTATTCAACGGCAAGCTAACGGATCCAGGCGTGGACATCGTCTCGTTTTACGCCGATCAATTTCCAAAGGGCGACATGGCTCGCCCGGTTGCTAAGAAGTACGACATCCCGTTGTACGAAAAGATTGCCGATGCACTGACATTGGGTGGCAAGGAGCTTGCTGTCGATGCTGTTTTGCTGATCGGCGAACACGGCGAGTATCCCATCAACAAACTTGGTCAGAAAATGTATCCGCGGAAACAGTTCTTCGACCAAATCCTTGGCGTGATGGAAGCATCAAATCGCTTCGTGCCGGTGTTCAACGACAAGCATCTTTCGTATCGCTGGGACTGGTCTAAAGAGATGTACGATGCGGCGAAGAAAAACGGCTTTCCGATAATGGCGGGAAGTTCCGTCCCGCTGGCCGAGCGTCGTCCAGCATTCGAATTACCACCTGATGCGGAAATCGAAACAGCCATCTCGATACATGGTGGCGGCGTCGAGACGTACGACTTTCATGGCCTCGAGGTTTTGCAGTCAATCGTCGAAGGGCGAAAGGGCGGTGAAACCGGAGTCACTCATGTCGAGTATTTCGGACCAAAGCAATTCCAGCACGCCATGAAGGATGGCCGTTGGCCGAGGGAACTCATTCTTGCAGCGATGGAGGCCGAAAAAGAAGCTGGTGGCGTCGAACGTCAGCCGAGACCGATTTCCAGGATTCCCACAAAAGCCGAGAAGGCAAGGGAGCCCAAATATAACCTGAATGTCGATCACGCGATTGAATTGCAGTACAAAGACGGACTGAAGGCCGTCGTCTTGCGGATGGGAAGTTCCGCAAACCGATGGAATTTTGCCTGCCGTTTGAAAGGCGAGCGAAAGCCACGAGCGACCGCGTTCTATAACGGACCTTGGGGAAATCGTTGTCTATTCAAAGCGTTGTCCCATTCGATTCAGCATCTTTTCAAGACAAAGACCGAGCCATATCCCGTCGAGCGAACGCTGCTCGTTTCCGGGATTCTCGACACAGCCATGTATGCCCGTTTTGATGAAAGTGGCTGTGTGGCGACTCCGCACTTGGAGCTGGCATACTCGCCCATCGACTTTAGGAAGCAGCGTGAAATGGGCGGTTCTTGGAAGATTATTACCAAAGACACGAGGCAGCCGGGTGAGTTTTCACCGGGAGATAAGAGATTCCTGTAGGCAGACGATTTGGGCAAGAGGCAGGATGGACAATGATCTTCTATCGAGGTTGGGCTTGGTTGTTTATGCCCGTGTTGCTGATCACAGTTTACACGGCACTCCATAAAATCTTTAGCCAAGAATATCTAGACAGTCATCGATGGCCTACATCCCTGGGCATCCTTGTATGGGGCGGAATGATCTTTACTTGGGGCGAATGTTCCACGGAAGTTATTCCGTTCGGGAACTGATGTTTGAAGACGACACTCAAACATTCATGTTCAGTCCAATCGAGTATTGGGGAATAGCGGTCGCAGTCGTCGCGCCGTTTCATTTAATCGGCGTCGCTGACTGGGTCTTACTGCAACTAGGCTTGCAATGATCTCAGCGTTTCGATGCCGGAGATGTGTTCACAAGTAGAATTCCCAGCGCAACGCAAACGCCCGCGGCGAACAACCACGGCGAAAGCAAATCGCCCCGAAAGAGGACTCCAAACAAAACGCCAAACACGGGCGTCGCGAAACTAAACACCGCCAGCTGAGACGGTGAGTGACGTTTCAGCAGCAAGGCATTGGCCGCAAAACAAAAGCCAGCGACCGCGAATCCTTGGTAGGCCAATCCCAAGATAGCCGGCGTGGACAAAGTGTTCGACCCAATTGTCTCGAAGCAAGCACTCGCGACAACAAACATGATCATGCCGACGGCATCGTGCCAAAAGATGAGCTTTCCTGGCTCAATGACTTTCAATGCATGTTTTGTGTAGACCACTTTTATCCCAAGCAAGAAAGCGCTGATGAGGACAAGGGTATCGCCCCAAAGCGTTGCCGTGTCCATGACCTCGGCGGTCGAAGCTGTTTGCTCGCCAACAGAGAACAATAGCAGGAACACTCCACCGGCCGCCGTTAACAAACCGACCGACTTCCGTGTTGTCACCCGATCCAACTTCGTCACAAAGTGATCAAAGCCAACAACCCAGAACACGTAGGTATTGATCATTAACGACGAATGCGATGAGTTCGACTGAGCAACCCCGACCGTAAAAGTGCCGATTTGAAGGAACAGCAAGGTCCCAGCAATCAGAGACGGCACGACTTGATTGGTCTGAAGACGTAGCTTGCTCCCCTCCCAACGGCACCAAACCAACATGAAGCCACACGCCAAGAAAAAACGGATCGCCGCAACGGCCATGGGAGGGATTTCCTCGACCGAATAGCTAATCGCGACCGGTGTCCCACCCCAAAGTGCAACGGTCGACAAAACGAGAGCCACGGACCTCAGCGTCAGAGGTTGTTTGTCCATTGGCGTTCGCTTTGGTTGAGGATAGATTGCTTCGCGTGATCAAAGAGGAGGGCAGGGGGCTATTGTTGCTGTTGGTCTTGTTCGTCGTTCTTGCCCCACTTAGCCTGCCGGTCAAGCTGCTTGCGATAGCGTTGAACGCCTGCCATCAGGATGTCTAGGGCTTTCGCGTAGGCGGCAACGGCTTTTGAATATTGCTTATTCTCTAGAGTCTCTTGACAAGCCTTGAAGGCTTCTTCGTGGGCGCTCCAATCGATCGACCAACCTTCCTCGTTACCAGTCTTTTGCAACTTCGATTCGAGTTCGGCAAGGTCGTTCAAGAATTTGCGAGTCAGCTTTGCCGAAGCTGTTCGATACGGTTTCCATGGCGGCTTGGTGTCAGCAACGTCTTCTTCCGGCACCTTCTTAGGCTTCAACCGGAAAAACAACAACAGCACCCAAATGAGTCCGCAAACGGTCGAGGTGGCGATACCCTCGACAAAAAGCCGATCTCTCATCAACCCAATCAACGCGCCGCCGACACCCATTCCAACCAGCGTCAACAGAAACGCAAACCACCAGAGTTTGCGAGTCCACGGCATTTTCGGCTTGTCCAAATCGGAAAGGGCAGGGGGGACTGCACCAGCACGAGCAATGACCACCGTGATGTTGTCCGAACCACCGCGAAGGTTGGCCAGATTGACAAGCAAACGACACGCATCACCGACCGGTAGTTCTCGGGCGATGATACCGATCTCTTGGTCGTTGACATGTCCTGTCAGACCATCGGTACACGCCAAAAAAGTATCGCCGGGCTCAACGTCAAGTGGGCCTTCAATATCGACGTCGACCGTGCCTTCCGGACCCAATGATCGCGTAATGACGTGTCGAGATTGCTGCAAGAAGGCTTCGTCAAGCTTCAAGCGTCCTTGGCGGGCAAGCTCCCACTGCAAGCTATGATCAAACGTTATCTGCTCGATCCGTTGATCTCGAATTCGATACAACCGGCTGTCGCCGACGTGCCCAGAGATCGCTCCTTCAGGGCAAAGCACCAATGAGACAACCGTTGTCCCCATCCGGTTGAAGTCTTTATTCATTGAGCCGCGTTTGTGAATCGCGGTGTTTGCTTCCTGGATCGAAGAGCCTAGCGCGTCGCCGATCTCTTCTTCTTTGGACTTCAAGAACGACTGGGGAATTGTGTCAACGGCCATTTTGCTGGCCAATTCACCAACAGCATGGCCACCCATGCCATCGGCCACAATGAAAAGGTGGCCGCGGTTCGTCCATGTCTCCTCGTCAGCAATGTAGACGACGCAGGAATCCTGATTGTTTCGCCGACGGAACCCAATATCGCTAATCGAAGCGTACTGGATCGGCTGCTCCCACTGCATCGTCAGTCCTGTTGCTCGTCAACACAAATGCCTTGGCCTGATTCCAGTTACGTCGCGGATCAGACGGATTTTCAAAGCTGTCCTGCCAAACCGAAGCGACTATCTTACCGACGCAGGAAGTGGCAAGTAAAGCGTATTACAGGATGTCTAAATCGTTATCGCAATTAACTAAATTTCGCGTGAACACTACAACGATTTGACCGATCACCAACGAGCGGCTGGCAACTACCGACCCGCGACCCACCCGCGCAACCCCAATTACAACAATGCCTTACAGCAATCCGATTCAGGTATTGGCAGCAAAATCGACTGCCACTAGAATCCCGCCTCAACGATCCTCTTGGCAAATGGAATTCGCCATGACTCAACCACTTGGAAGCACGGGATGTCCTCACAATCGGCAAAGGGCAATCGCGTTGGCTTTTCTTGGCTTCGTTTTGACCACAGTTGGCTCTGGATGTATGCATCGGCGAATGGCGATTCGGTCGAACCCTCCTGGAGCGTTGGCAATCGTCGATGGCAAGGAAATTGGATACACCCCCACAGCTGCCGATTTCAGCCACTACGGAACTCGCGAAATCAAACTTGTGAAGCCTGGATTTGAAACCTTGACCGCTTTACAGAAGGTCCAGGCACCTTGGTATCAGCGGATTCCGTTAGATTTCTTTTCTGACAACTTGCTTCCGTTTCGAGTCACCAATCGCCACGACTTTACGTTCAACTTGCGTCCAAGCGTTGTGGTGAGCGAGCAAGAACTGCTAGATCGAGCCAACGCGTTGAGGACGGAATCACAAGTCGGTCCATAGCGTTTACCGTAAGACGGATTGCTAATCCGTCTGTTGGAATGTGTGGCCACAGCATCGACGGACGGATTGGCAATCCGTCCTACTGGCTAGTTTCTAGTTCGTGAGGGTCCGTTCGCTTGGCGAGCTTCGGACGGCTCTTTTATCCCAGAGCTTCCTTTAATCGCCCCGCTAACACCGATGAGCTCTGGATGGCGCGCCACCTTGTCGGCAAACACTTGTAGGTCGCTGACAACCGGCTTCAGGCTTTTCAGCAAGATTGCTAGTGATTCAGCCGACTGATTCAGATTTTGATACAAATCGGGATTGGATGCAAATTGATTCAGCGAGCCATCCTTCTTGTTGGCAAGCTTCGCGAACTGATTCAATTCGATCGAAAGAGAATGCAAGTTTCGCAGCGTTCCGTCGAGTTGGACAACTATTGATTTGCTGTGTGTAGAAAGCGGCTGAGTCACACCTTGTAGGTTCTCAAGATTCTTTTGCGCTGCGGAGATGGTTTCCTTGACGGCGACGACCGTTTGATGAGTCTCTTCGGTAAGTTTCGGCAAGGCAGCAACTGTACGTTTCAGATTCTCTTGGACTTGAGGATCGGCTAACGTCTTGTTGGCATTGGAGAGAGCCATGTTCGCCGTTTTCATTGTCTTGCCGAATTCATCCAGCGAGACAGCCGCTCGTTCTAACACGGTTGATAGCGAGCCTCGATTTGTATCCATCAATGAATTCAGGTTGGCAGCGACCTGGCGCCATTCCTTGCTGGTCTGATCAAACGAGCCAAGCGTTTGATCAAGTCGACGGTCCAGATTGGCAACGATTTGCATCGGATCAACTGGCAATTCTCCTTCAAGCATCGAGTCCGGCGGCAGCAAATCCTTGCTCTTCCCTGGAGATAATTCGATCGTCGAGTCACCCAAAATCGATCGCGTAAGCTGAACTCGCGTGTCCGCTCTAAGACGGTATTTGGAGCTCATGTTGATGAGAACTAAAACGCCACCACGCTTGGAATCGAAGATAACTTCTCGGACTTGCGCAACCGAAATGCCGTTCATCGTGACTGGTGCTGACGCCTCAACCCCAGGAGCAGAGTCAAAGTGTGCGGAGATCGAATATGTCTCATCAAACAGATGACTGAAGTCGCCAAACTTAAAGATCATCACGGCTGTTACTACAGAAGCAGCGATGACAAAAAGTCCCACGCGAAATTGTTGTTGTCGTTCATTCATGATTTATCCCGTGAAGCTGGCTTCTTGCCATGCTTAAGCCACTGCCAATTCCCGCATTCGCTCACGAGCCTCGCCTTTGACAAACTGCGAGACACGCGTGTCTTGCGAGGCGAAGGCTTCGCTTGCCGTTCCCTCAAATATCACTTGATTCTCGCCCGGCTTCAGCCGATTCAACGGATACAGCATCACCACTCGGTCGGAGACCTTGCGAACAGTTGTCATCTCATGAGTGACAACGACGCTTGTGACGGGACGCCGCTCCCTGGTTTGAATGATCAAGTTGTTGATGACGTCGGTCATGATCGGGTCCAAACCCGTCGTTGGCTCGTCATACAAGATCACATCGGGTGTGAGTGCCAAAGCTCTGGCCAAACCGACGCGTTTTTTCATGCCACCAGACAACTCCGCCGGCTTCTTGCTGGCCACTGACTTGGGCAATCCAACATCGTTCAATCGCTCATCGACGATTTGCGAGATGTAGCCGTTCGACATTCGCGTGTTTTGGCGCAACCCAAAGGCGATGTTTTCGAAAACGGTTAAACTGTCAAACAAGGCCGCGCCCTGAAACAAATAGCCGATTCGCAATCGATCTCGCAATAATTCCTCTTCCGGACGCTCTTGGATTGGGCAACCATTCCAGCAAACATCGCCAGAGGTCGGTTTCAGCAACCCGATCATCAGCTTCATCGAGACGCTCTTTCCACAACCGCTTTCACCGATGAGCACCAAGGTCTCACCGTGATAAAGCTTTATGGAAATATCGCGTAGGATTTCTTGACTTCCAAATTGTTTAGACACGGACCGCAATTCAATGAGCGGCAGCGATTTGTCTCGCTCTCCCATCCCACTTCCTGTGGAAATTGACATCGTGTCGATCATGGAAGTTTCTACGCTATAGTCGAATCATTTATACTAAGGACAAGCTGCCTGGCCACAGCACGTAATAGAGCCGAGTCAGAAAGACACCTAGGAAGAAGTCCAAGGCCAGAATCGCAACGAAGGATGCGACAAACGCTTCTGTGGACGCTCGCCCGACTCCCTCGGCACCAGCTCCACATCGAAATCCGCGATGACAAGCAATCATAGCGATGGCCGCACCGAAGAAGACGCTTTTCACTAGCCCAGACATGATGTCATACGGCATGACGTACTTCTCGGCGTGGAACCAATAATGGAAGCTATTGATTTCGAGCACCTGCGTGCTTAACAACCAGCCAGTCAGAATGCCGATGCCATCCGCCAATGCCGTCAACATCGGAATCAGCAAGAAACACGCGAGAAATCGCGGTACGACGAGGTAATGGATTGGCTCAGCACCGAGTGCCCAGAGTGCATCTATTTGCTCGGTCACTTTCATTGTGCCCAATTGGGCCGCCATCGCACTTCCAACTCGACCGGCCAACATAGTCGCCGCAAGCACTGGGCCAAGCTCCTGCACCAGCGAGATGTTAATGACGGCTCCGAGCCGAGTCTCCATGCCCATCTGAGAGAATTGGTTATAAGAGTTCACAGCCAAGACCATGCCGATGAAACCGCCGGTGATGACCACGACTGGAATGCTGCGCACCCCAATCTCGAACATATTCTCTGTCAGAGCCGAAGCCGATGGCCGGCGATGAAACATCCAACGCAAAGTCTTGAGCGTGAACAGCATCAAATCGCCGACTGATTCAACAGCGGCAATCGTCCTTTCGCCCAATCGATGGATGCAATTCGCTTCAGAGTCTTTTAGCGAAACGGAGGCCATTGGTCCCTAGATCCGGTGTTCTCAAGAAAGCGCACACAAGGCGTCTTTAGTTCTGAAAACGACCGAAAACACTAGGCACGCAGTTCGCTCAACGCTTACAGAACAATCAACCCTTGATTGCGCGGGAGCGTACTGAAAACACGGATTTGGAGCGAGACCAATTATCGCGAATCACTTGTTATCCTTGAAGATACCGATGACCGTATCATCCAGCTCCACAAGGCCCCGGTTAGTGTCAACTTCGTAGAATCCAACCTTGTAGTGTGCGATTTTGCCATCAGGACTAATCACGACCCACAGCGGTAATTTGCCGCCCAATCGGCGAGGGTCACCAAACTGTTGTATGAATTTGCCGTTGTCGTAAACCACCGGATACCCTAAGTTCATGAAGCTCCTCAGCTTACGAGCAGAGCGGAGCCCTGATTCGACGGTCTCGGGCTTCTCAAATCGAGCATTGACGGCAACACCGACGACCTTGACGCCCAAACGACCTCGCTTGTTTTGCAAGAAATCCAGGTAGCCAATCTGCCCGTATGGCTCGGTCAGCGGATCGTCCTTGTAATCCCAGAAGTGAAGGACAACAGTCTTACCTTTTAAGTCTTTTGAGGAAAAACGTTTACGGTCAATTGTCGGCAACTCAAATGCTGGTGCATTTTGCCCAACAAATCGTTTCGAGAGGCTCGAAAGATCACTTGTTCGTCGTGATTGAGCCTGAGCGTCTCGGCTGATAATTTGCGAAAACTGCTGAAATGGCGTCGATTTGCTGGTGTCCAAGATGTCGGGAATCACAGCTGACACTGCTGCAAGCTGATCTTTGCTCAATTCTGGTCGAGTCGCATTGGGCTTTCTGTTGAGTTTCCCCTGAAGTGTGATCAGTGAAGAAATCGGCTTCTTCAGTTTCGCAAGCTGCGCGACGGCGACTTGCTTTGTCGAATCAAGTTCCATTTTGAGCGAGAACTGGTCGCCTCGGCCCATAAAGACGCGTTGCTCGGATTTCATGACAACCGAGGTTGCAGGATCAACCCACAACTTTTGCCGCCGGCCGAAATTGTTAACGACACCGATCTGAAAACATTCGACGTTGCGAACTTTCTGCGTCGAGTCGACGGAATACTCGTATCGGCCGGCTGTCCAGACCTCACCCAACGATAGCTTATCGGGAAACTCAAACATCAGTTGCCGAAGGGCAAGTGGGTACTTGGTGTTGTTGTGGTCGTGCAACAGCTGGACCTTGGCCCGATTCTGTGCGTTGTTGTTCGAGTCCAATGTGACTTGGCCAAATCGCTCGGGCCAAGACCATCCGCCGCCGCCTTGTTCATCGACCAAGAAATTGATGGTGTGACCGCTGTCTGTGGCAGTCACCAATGCATAGACGTTGAAGCGTTTGACCGGAGTTCTGTCGCCGGATCGTAGAATCTGGGTCAAGGTCCCCGAATATCGCAATTCAACAGCCGCTCCATCCGTGATTGGGCTTGCGGCAAATGAAAACAGGCACAAATTGATGAGCACAGAATTCAAAGGAGTTCTCCTCACTTTCGGGCAGTGACAATTGAACTTCCACCGTGAAGATTCATCGCCACGAATATATCCGGATGGAAAAAGGGGCAGGGGGGAGTGCGGATATCGATTGTCCCAGAATGCACTGATTGCCACAAGGCTGCCAAGAAGTTGCTTAAAACATTGACGAAGCGCTTAGGTTGACCGTATCCTCAACCGTACTGGGGCCAGACTGTGTGAGTGATTCGCTGCTTTCGATAAAGCTAAGCAAAACCCGTGCTCACCTCTAAACACTATCCTTGCGCCTTTAGGAACGCACCGTGGCTGACAAAAAAGACAACGCGGCCCAAGAAAACGAAAATGCCGTTGATGGTTATCAAATTTTGAACACCATCGCCGTTGGCAAAGCCAGCCAAGTCCTCGAAGTGCAAGAAGAGGGCGGCTCAGAACATTTTGCCATGAAGTCGCTGCTCCCCGAAGCACTGAAGTCCTCGGAAGAGCTCTCTACGCTGCAGTTCGAAGCTAAGGTCGGCAAGACGCTCGACCACCCCAACCTGATCAAGATTCATAAGATCGTCGTTAAGAGAAAAAAGCACGCTTACATTTTGATGGACTTGTTTAAGTCTCTGAATCTCAAGGCGTACATCAACTCAGACCAAGCCGGCGTCCAAATGCGGCTGAAAAAGCTGATGGAGTCCGTCTGTCAGGCTTTGCAGCACATGCACGAAAAAGGCTGGGTCCACAAGGACGTAAAGCCAGACAACATCTTGATGAACAAGAGCTCCGAAGTCCGACTGGTCGACTTCAGTCTTTCCGCAAAGGCCGCTGCGGGCTTGTCAAAAATGATGGGGGGCAAGGTCAAGGTCATTCAAGGCACGCGAACTTACATCGCCCCGGAAACAATCCGGAAACAAAAACCAATCCCGCAAACCGACCTGTATAGCCTTGGAATCACACTCTACGAAATCCTTGTTGGTCGTCCCCCTTTCACGGGAAACAACCCGAAGGATTTGTTGAAAGCACACATTGGCGTCGAGCCAGCACCGCCATCGGCAATCAACGAAAACGTGACACCAGAATTGGATCGTTTCGTTCTAAAATTGATGGCCAAGAATCCAAAAAAACGGCCTGATTCGGCTGCGGATGCCTTTTCGGAATTCCGATCCATCAAGCTCTTCCACGAAGACGTTACTGCTGCAGAAAACCAACAAGCAGAGGACGCTGAGGGCTCGGAACAAGAAAAGATTCTCGAATCGTTCGGCGAAAGAGTCGACAGCCGTACCGATGCTCGTCGGCAGGAGCTCATGCGAGACAATACTGACTTCCGCCAGCAAGCCGAGCAGGTGCTTGCCGAGAAGCAAGCCAAGATGGAAGAAGAGGAAAAGAGAAAGAAAGAGGCTCCCAAAGACTTGGAAAGAGCGATCAAGAGCAAGCCGTCAGAGCAAGAAAACGAAGGATCCCAAAAGGTCGTCGTCGTTCAGCAAGTCCAGCAGGTACCGATGCCAATCCCTGTACCAGCGGCTCCGGGTGAAACACCAGCGATGCCGATGCCGCCGGCTGGAGCATATCCGGTGCCGACGGAAATGCCAGCTGGAGCAATGCCCCCAGGAATGCCCAACGCGCAAGGGATGCCGCAGGTTCCGATGATGCCGTATCCCGTTCCAGTACATGCAATGCCGCCAGAGCAGGGAGGGGCACCAATGGCGCCAGGACAACCGGCAATTCCTGGGCAACCAGCGCCGATGCCAGGCATGATGCCACCTCCGGTTGTGATGCAACCAGTGCAAGAGGCTCAACAGACTGCACCAGCTCAACCAGCAGCTCCGCAACCTGCTGCCCCACCAGCAGCAACTCAACCCGCTACTCAACCGGTAGCCTTTCAGCAACCGGCAGTTCCCGCTCAGCCTGAGGCTCCGGCTGCTCCCGTGCCAACTCAAAATGCGGCTCCCGCAGCTCCGCCTCAAAATGTAGAGGCTGACCTTCCGATCGCCCAAGACCTTACCGAATTCACATCCGCACCGACGGCAGAAGCAGGAAACTCCACCCCCGAATCGCCGCCTCAACCAGAACCTGCAGCCTTTGTGAATCCAGATGCCGATATTCCGGTCGCTCAAGACATTTCGGAATTCATGACAAACCTGGGCCCCGACGCGCCTAAAGAAAATCAAGCCGACAAAGCTCCCAAACCAGACAAAATCGATGATGGCTTCGTCGTGTCATTTGGGGATGAAAGCGATGAACAGCCAGCAGCTAAGGCAACGGAAGAAGGCAGTCAGGCACAAGAACCGAAAGCGGACGACAAACCGGATGTTGACCCCGACTTGCCGTATATGGTCGAATTGCCGGATGTTTCGTGACTGAATTGCCAGATTCGTCCAAAATTGGCACAATCGATAGATCGCTTTTACACCTTTCGCGTGTTTCGGCACGCCATCAATTTGCACCAGTTCTGTGTGCAACCTCAACATTCCGCTGCATTCGTCAGCTTTCGTCCTTCCAAGGCACCCTCATGGCCACAGCGAAACTTCCACCACTTCCATTTGAAAAACCCATTTTTGAATTGGAAGACCAAATCGGTAATCTTGAATCTCAGCCCGATCCTAGCGCAGCCACAAAAGACGCCATCCGCAACATGCGGACGGAATTGAACAAGGTGAAACGCGACGTGTACGAGAATCTCGATCCGTGGCAAACCGTGCTGGTGGCACGCCATCAAAATCGACCCCAGACTTTGGACTACATCGAGTTGCTGTTTGATGAGTTCATCGAGCTGCACGGAGACAGGGCGTTCCGAGACGACCGAGCTTTGTTATCTGGCTTCGCAAAACTCGAAGACGAAAAGATCATGTTCATCGGCCAACACAAAGGCCGCGATCTGGACGAACGCAACGAGCACAATTATGGAATGGCTCACCCGGAAGGATATCGCAAAGCGCTTTCGAAGATGGAATTGGCGGCCAAGTTCGACTTGCCCGTCGTTTGTTTCATCGACACTGGCGGAGCTTATCCTGGTGTGGGCGCCGAGGAACGTGGCCAAGCTTATCAGATCGCGTTCAATCTGCGCGAGATGGCTGGCCTGAAAACCCCCGTCATCTGCGTCGTGATCGGTGAGGGCGGATCCGGTGGCGCTCTCGGAATCGGCATCGGCGATCATGTGGCCGTGTTGCAGTTCGCCTACTATTCCGTTATCAGTCCCGAAGGCTGTGCTGGCATTTTGTGGAAGCATGCCAAGCATCGCGAAGAGGCCGCCAAGGCCTTGAGATTTACATCCAAAGATCTCTTACGCTATGGCGTGATCGACGAGATCATACCCGAGCCGCTCGGTGGCGCCCACCGAGATCATCGCAAGATGGCGACTTCGCTCAAGAGCTCGTTGATCGCCGCGATCCGCGATCTGAAAGGACTTTCTGTTGACGAATTGATGGATCGTCGGTATGAAAAGTTCCGCCGTATGGGCGTCTTCGAAGAAGCAGCCCATACGGAAGCGTAGACTCGCAAAACACTGCATACATAGCGAAATGGACTCGGACAGCAACGTCCGATAATGTTCGTTATGTTAAATTCTTGGTGCCGCCGCAAACCAAACTGTTCGCGGTCACAAAGGTGGCACGGCGACTCGATCGGCGCGACGCGGTTTGTCTTCTTCTGGCTCGCTCGGATCGGATAGCAAACCTTTGATGGACTCGGGGCCCAGTTCGATTGGGATCTCGATGGGAAGATTTGGTGGGGTCACGCCGATTGGCGGTATTTGGGATGCTTCGCCTGGCTCGGAACTCCCCTCGCCCGATCGACTTTGCAAGGGTGCCAAATAGGGAGAGATCATCTCTGCGACTCCGTCTGGAAGTACCGGCACCAGACCATTCATCACGCGCGCAGCAACGCGTCCAGAAAATGATGAGAGCACGGATGCGCGGATTTCGTTGGCACTCAAAGTCGCCACGAAAAATGTCATGACGAAACAGAAAAGTGCCCCCTTCGCAAAACCGAAAAGAGCCCCCAAATGGCGATCGTATTCTTCAAATCGTTTCTTCTCGATCCAGCTCTTCAATTTGAAAGCACCGAAAAACGACACGAATGAAAACATCAGATACAGAATCAACATCGCCACCCACCGATCGAACGGCGGCGTTAAACTGATGTAGGGCGTCAGCAGCAATGACAACGGCTCGGCGAACGAGAAGCAAAGCAGGAT
The DNA here is from genome assembly GCA_002722955.1 of Planctomycetaceae bacterium. Classification (GTDB taxonomy): domain Bacteria; phylum Planctomycetota; class Planctomycetia; order Planctomycetales; family Planctomycetaceae. The sequence goes on from PBMZ01000008.1 coordinate 13,519, forward strand.
GCCTCCAATCGCCGCAAATTGCCAAACGACACCTTTGACGGCACCGCGGTAAACAGCCAGGGCGAGAATCAGAAATACGATCAGGTCATACCACATTTCAGTCTTGCCATTCGACGTTTTGGCTCTGCGAGTCCGTCGCGGAGCTGCTCAAAGGAATTGTCCTGCGAGCGGAGTCGCAGGACCACGGGATTTCTAGAATTGTTTCTCGCTATCAATCAATAAAGTCACCGGGCCATCATTGACCAACTCAACATCCATATGAACTTGAAAACGACCAGTCTCGACTTCGATTCCTTGCCCTTCCACTTCGGCGACGAACCCTTGATACAGCCGATCTGCGATTTCTGGCCGAGCTGCCGCCACGAAGCTTGGACGACGCCCCTTGCGGCAATCTCCAAGAAGGGTGAACTGACTCACAACCAACATTTTCCCGCCGACATCAGCCAGGGAAAGATTCATCTTGCCGTCTTCGTCTTCGAAAACTCGCAAGCCTGAGATCTTCTGGGCCATGTAGACGACTTCGTTTTCTCCGTCACCATCAGAGACTCCCAGCAGGACAAGAAACCCTCGATCAATCTGACCGACGACTTCGCCGTCAACCGTGACACTTGCCCGAGAAACTCGCTGCACTACTGCTCTCAAAGCGTCTCCCCGTCAACACTGTTGATGATTATTCACTGTGCATGTTGTCATCAAAATCTGAATTGACGTCAATACCGACGAGCCCGTGGCGTAAGCTTCCAGCTTGTGGACCTAAAAGCATCGCAAGCTGGAAGCTTACGCCACGAGTCCCCCACTACCCTGCTCTTCCCTACCCTTCTTCACTTCAACGAGACAACAATCAATAGATACCAGCCCGGCGTTCCTTGCTTGGCAAGACCTCGAGACACGTCGACCACCATCCGGACATGATGGTTTCGATGAATTCTTCCGGCAGCTTTTCGCCCGCCATCTCACGTGCCAGCCGTTCGTGATCATAAACGAGCGGCACGAATTCAATTTCATAAGGTCCACTTGGAGCATCGTCACCAGTTCTTAGCAGCGTGTACCACACATTCGTGCGGCCATCATTCTCGGGACGCCCCAAAACTCCAACGTTGACAAAACGGCGATTACGGCTCAGTTCGCGTTCCCAATGAATGCCTGTGTGAGTTCCAAAGATCAACTCGCTCTCGAAATCGTCAGCCAGTTTGTTCAGAAAGTGGGTCGATGTCGTCGACTGCCACAAGAATTCGTTCGTCTTTCTGGGGCTTCCGTGACACAGTAAGACACTCAAGCCATCCAATTCGAGCCGTCCTTCCGTTGGCAACTCCTTCATCCAATCTCGATGGCACTGGCTCGTGTTTTCATACGTGTAGTCATAGCTGATTTGCGCGAAATGGTTGTCCCGAGGGTCCGTGTATCCACATTGACAATTGTCCATTCCGTTTCCAATACCGTTGTCATAATTGCCTTGAATGCACTCAACGCCAGCATCATGAATTACATCAAAAACACGATCGGGGTGAGGCCCGAAGGCGCCAAGATCACCAAGGCAATACAGTTTCTCAGCCCCTCGACCGCGCGCATCGCGGACCGCGGCGTCGAGCGCCAGATAGTTGTTGTAAACTCCGCCGAAGAAGGCTAACTGCATTGTGTTAATCAAGTTGCTTAGATTCAGTCGGCCAATATTGCGATCGTTTAACCCGTCGCCGCAGACGAGGAGCATGTCCAATAATCCTCGCCTGCGGCGACGGGTTAAACGACGAAGAAATCACGTAATCGTAGAACGACTTTGCTCAATCTGATTCACAGACGTGTTCGTGCAAATCGCGCCGTATTGATAGCACGTGTAGCAAGCACCATGACTCAAAGCGAATGGAGTCCGAGCGTCACTTAACGATTGACCAAGGTGAGCATCTGGTGCTTCCAAAAGGATGGGGCACACGGCGACGCCGCGATCTGTGACGATTCGGCTGTGAGTGCAAATCAATTGACCGGCATCGTAGTCGTCCATCATTTCGCAGGTTACACGATCATGAACCCCGTAGCCCTCCGTACGAGTTGCTTCCGCGCCAATTTGTAAACGAGGCAACACCTTTAACCGCGGCCGCGTGTATCCGTACTCATGCAAGACTTGCCGAAATCGCCCAAGCACATCTTGGTCTTCCTCCAGCTCCCAAGTACGCGTCATTGTGATGATTGGCATGAACCCGTATTCCACCAACATCTGAACCCCACGCATCGCCCGTTCGAACGTGTTCTCACCACGGATGGGATCATTGATTTCTGGGGTTGGCCCATCGATAGAGACTCGAAATTCGAGCGAATAGATCGACGCCGCTTCGGCATCTCGTAGCCTCTCGAGCCAGTCTGTTTTGAAGACCGTTGCGTTGGTCAGAACGGTGGCTGGCCCGTATTGAAGCGTGAGTTCCAGAATCGGCACCATCTCTCGATTCAAGAACGGTTCGCCGCCGGTGAAATAATATTCCTTAACTCCGTGCTCAATCGACTCTTTAAGCCGTCGTTCGACTTCCTCAAGGCCAAGGTAACCGAAGCTATCGTTATGAGGACTGCAGCTGATGAAACAGTGCGTGCATTTCAAATTGCAACGAGTGCCGGCAACTTGAAACCACAACTCGTCCAGAGCCTGAAGCTCCACCGTTGGACAATCGACCATGTGCTAAAGCCCCGGTTGTTGGAAGTCTCGACTGATCAACTCGCCCACATCCTGGATCTGCTGAAGTCCCAGCTTCAACAGAAACTTCGAATTCCGACCATAACTCTTGGCTCCGATGATAAAGAATCCCGCTTCTGGATTCTTTAGAGAGTCAGCGCCGTGAGCTGATTGTGCAAGACAATCCGACGACGTCTCTCCCAACAGCGCTGCGGCCAATTTGATCGGACCTTCACTGGCGTAGCATTCGTGAACTTGTAACTCGCGGTACATCTCACGATCGGGCCGATAACCCACGTTGGCGAGAATCTGATCAACGACGATCGTCTCTCGTTCGCCACCTTTCACGACCATCACTTCGTACGATCCATCGTCTCGTTGAGAGATCGCTTCCAACTCGACACCCGGCAACCACGTCACACAAGAGTTCACGCTGGTGGCTAGTTCTTTGACAGCCAGCTCATTTGCGCTTCTTGCGATAGCATCTCGCTCGGTTAACGTGTCACCCTCAATCAGTGGAATTGGCCCATCATGCGATGCCCGAGTCACCCAAGTCACTCGTGTGGCCGCGTTCGCGTTTGCCAGATGTTGTAGGCTGACAATCGACGTCGCTGCTGAGTAACCAGACCCAACAACCAACGTCTGCTTTCCAAGAAACTGCTCGATGTCGCGTCCAAGAATGTCTGGCAACAGATAGTCTTTCGAGGACAGCAACCTTCGCTCGCCCGGACCTGGAGCACCGCCAACTCCCAGCCAGCGGTGATTGCCATAAGTGCCGCTGCAATCGATGACGACGTCAGCCAGCTCAGTCCGCTCCGTCGACCGTCTGGTGTCGGGATCGGTGGACTCGAGCAAGATCACAAATGGCGACTTGCCACGTGAGGCTTGTCCGATTGCGTGTGCCTTTCCCAAACCTTGCTTTGTGATCGAGACAACTCGAGTGTTGAGCTCGATGCAGCCATCCAGTAAGTCGCAGTCACTCAACGGCTTGAGATACGACTCTAAGTACTCGCGACCTGCCAACAAAGCGTGTTCTGCTGGCGGTTTGTAATCACCGTCAGACTCGGCGATCACCTGAAGTCCCCAATCTGATCGGTTCAGCGAAAACGGGCTGAAGAGCCGCACATGTCCCCAGCTTGCAACGTTGTCGGCAATGCGCGTGCCGCGTTCGTAAACGCGAACATCGTAGTTTCTTAGCAGGAAGAAAGCGGCCGCTTCAAGTCCTATGGGGCCAGCACCAATGATGGCAACTCGCATTGTGTTCACTCCCCCTCCCTGCCCTGCTCGACTCCGCTGAGATTCCATTGCCGCTTGGTCACCGGCGCCTCCGGCTGACGTTAAACGAGTTTGTTCTCAGAGCGATTCATTGGTCACCCGCCGTCGGAAAAACTTCCACTTCTCCCAACCGCATATGGCTCGATAGGAATCATCGGTTCTTGCCCAAGCATGGTTTGACGGATCAACAAGGCGCTCGCAGGAGACATTTGCAGGCCCGAACGAAAGTGCCCGGCGGCAACGAATAGGTTCTCCGTACCACCAACTGAACCCAAATACGGGAGATGATCGGCCGACTCTGGTCGAAGTCCAGACCAGCATTGCTCGAACCCCACGTTGACTAGCGACGGGACAAGGGTCGCAGCAAAACGAAGCAGTTCGGCAACGCCTCCCGCTGTGTTCTGTTTGTGAAAGCCAACCCACTCTTCCGTTGAGCCCACCAGAATTCGTCCATCAGGCCGCGGAACAAGATAGCGGGATCCATATCCAAGCAAATGCCGCACTGGCAAGGCGTTTGTTGACATCAAAACCATTTGACCACGCACAGGTCGCACGGGAACTTGAAAACCGACCGATGCCATCAACTTGCCCGTCCACGCTCCGGCGCAAACCAGAATCTGACCAGCCTGTATAGTCTCCTGCGTGGTTCGAACGCCGGTGTACTTTCCGTTGGACGAAGTGAAACCGACGACTCTTGTTCCCGCCGACAAGTTAACGTTTCGCGTTGCACATGCCGCGACCAAGGCTTTGACATGACGCGGATTTCGGACCTGGCACTTTTCTGGGAGGCGAAACGCCGAAACGGTTTCTGGATTCAGATTGGGCTCAAGCTCCAGCGCGGAGTCTGTATCAAGCTCCTCGATCTCAACCCCTTCGTCGCGCCAGCTTTGGGCCAGATCGTCAAGCTGCCCCTTCGGGCCACCGACACGCATTTCAATGCCACCGCAGTTGACGTAGCCGTTATCGATTCCCGTCGCTTCGCGAAGTTCGGCAGTCAGCCGAGGCCATAGCTTATGACTTGCCGCGCGCAGCTTTGCTCCGGGAGTCTTGGCGTGAGAAAGATTTCCAGGTGGCAACAAGCCGGCACCGGCCCAAGACGCCTCACGACCAAACTGGACTTGATCAAGAACTTCGACCGCGAGCCCCTCACCCGCCAATTCATAGGCTGCGGTGAGCCCGATGACTCCCCCACCAATAATGACAACGTCGGCCATGTATCCATCAATTGAAGAAAGGTGACTGAATGAAGCGATGGATTATAGCGTTCTCAGCCGACGATGGCAGCGACCTGGATCAAGAATCCGCGAAAGAGCGTCTCTAGTAAAAGAGGCTCGGCTTTTTCAAAAAGCCGAGCTTCTGCAAACGCTATTTGAAGGTGAGAGAGCTACTTCTTCTGAAAACTTTGAGCGTACGCCGCTGCGATCGCCTTTGCGTCCGCATTGTAAGTCGACTTCAGGGCCGCGCTAACGTTGCTGCCGCTTTGTAGAGCCGTGATGAATTGGCCAAATTTCGGACCAGAGCCCTTCTTCAACATGAAGTCAACAAGCGTGAAGCCGATGGGGCCAACTTCCGTTGGCGAAAACTTGCCATCGGCAAAAATGTCATTCGGATTCTCGACGGTCTGCAACGCTTTGTAGGCGTCTTCTTTCAGGACTTTGAAGTACTCACTGGACGATCCCGTCACTTGAGCCGCCATGGCCAATCCAGTTCCTCGAATCACCCAATCCGGCAGCTTTTGTCCGCTGCGAACCAAATAGGCACCGGTCATGTGATCGACAAGGTTCGCATGCAATCCTGGAGAAGTGTCGCTGACATCATCTGACACGTCTTCGAGGACAACGTAAGCATCTTCCATACTTGGCACGACGACCGAGTGACCAGTGACGCTCTTGGGAACGCCACGATTGTGAATGGTTTGATGCCATTCGGTGTAGCCGAATCGATCGCTGAAGACGACGACCGCAAGGCGTCCCTTGAACATCGGCGTCGAGGAAACTCGGAACATCTTCTTCAGTCGAGACGCGTAGGACTCAGCCCACCCGTTGATTTCTTCCATTCTCTCGGCGCCAGCGTTGCCATACACGTAGGTCTCTGTCCCACGCACAAATCGCGTGCGTTCTTTCGGAGCGACTCGCTTCCATTGCTCTTCCGTGCGAGTTTCCCGCATGTTGGCAAACTCATCCGGAGTCAGCATGGCCAACTCCATCGCTTTTTTCTCGTCATCTGTGGGGACAAGTTGTCGCAGTGGAGTCTTTGGATCACCGCCATCGTACTTGATGCCTTCTTCAATCCAAGAGTTGAAATCAGCCCACCACTTGCGAGTAATTCGGCCCTGGCCTTGCGGCATTCGAGGTTGCTCGCGAGCACCGACAAGCCGGAACATTCGACTGCCTTCCTTATTCCCCGGCAAGAGGACTCGGCCGCTATCGCCGCCCCGCATCAGATCCTCAAACGTATTCATCGAAAGGCCACCGCGCGGGTTGTTGCCGCTGTGGCAGCGAACGCAAAGCGTTACTAACTCGGGAGCGATGTCGTTCTTGAAGGAAACCTTTTCGTCGCCGGTCGCCTTGGCGACAACAGCGGCTGGTTTCGGCTTGGCAGTATCAGGAGAGCCACCGCCCAAACTTGAAAGCGCTGCACTCTCGTCATTGGCGTCGAACTTCGCCCCTTCGTTGATCCAACGAGCGATCAACTGAATTTGACCATTGCTTAGCGGTTGACCGCCGCGAGGCATTCGCTGTGCCCCGCCCTGCCCTGTCAACCGAGCCATCAAAAGGCTGTTGTTTGCATTGCCGACAACCAACAATGCTCCGCTTCGTCCGCCGCGTTTCATATTGGCGAAAGTATCCAATCGCAATTGACCCGAGGCACGGTTGCCGTGGCAGTTACCGCATCGCGCGGCTAGGATGGGTGCAACATCCTTGCTAAAACTGACACCGCCAGAACCGGGCTTTCCGCCGCCACCGCTAATGCGTTTGCGAATACTCGCTATCAATTTATTCTTGGAAGCAAGGATCTTGTCAGTTGGCTTGAGCATTGCCGCTTGAGACAACTTGACCAGTCTTTCCTCAGCGGAATCGACAAGCTTCTTCGCCTCATCGAACTTCTTCCGCGATGCGAAAGAACTTGCCCGCGTAAGATCACGACTAATCTGACTCAGTTCCTTTCGCTGCTTAGCGTTCAGTGCCGCGTACAGCGAATCGTTTAAGCTAGCAAGCGTGACAAGTGCAAGGAGAAGAGCCAGGGCCTTGGTTTTCATGATATCCCTCGTTAACGTCAATTGACTCACGATTGGAGTTGTGAGCTAACCCGTTTAGTATAAAGGCTCTACTAGTATAAAGGCTCTACGAAATCGATCAATGGAGCCTTGCTTGCCCCCGGATAGCTTACCCAACGAGACCGCGTAACGTTCGCGAGAAAATGTCCGTTTCGCGCATCCCGCCGCACAAAATACGCCTTCGCGAGTCCGGCGAGTTGTCACATCGCGTTTGAGATTGTGGCGGCATCGCGTTAAAATCGACATAACCTCGTGAAATAAAAGAATTTCCGGAATATCTCGTGACTTCAGACACACTCACCATTGAGTCAAAAGAGCAGCAACTGCTGGCGATTCTGACGGCCTACGGGCGAGTCGCGGTGGCATTTTCTGCTGGTGTCGACAGCACCGTGGTCGCGAAAGCCGCGCAGATTGCTTGCGGAGATGACAGCGTGGCCATTACCGCGAACAGCCCGAGCTTGGCAACTGGAGAGCTGGAGGCAGCCGTCTCACTGGCTAAACAGATTGGAATCCGCCACCAAATCATCGAAACGGAAGAGTTCGAGACCGAATCCTACACTCAAAACGCCAGCGATCGCTGCTTTCACTGCAAGACCGAATTGTATGATCAAATTGACGCCATTCGGCCAAGTTTGAATGTCGACGTCGTCGTCAACGGCGCGAATGTCGACGATCAAGGCGACTACAGACCTGGAATGCAAGCCGCCCGGAATCACGAAGTCCGCAGCCCATTGATCGAAGCCGGCATCAACAAGGCCGACGTTCGTGAACTCGCCCGCCGTTGGAACTTGCCGATCTGGGACAAGCCAGCCTCGCCATGTTTATCCAGCCGGATCGCATACGGCGTCGAGGTCACGCCCGAAAGAGTCGCTCGGATTGACCAAGCCGAGGCGTATCTGAAGACCGAATTCGGCATCCGCGAACTTCGTGTTCGGCATGAAGCCAACAATCTCGCGCGCATCGAAGTCCCGACGGCCTATCTGTCAAAGCTGGCCGAATCCGCTGCCGCGATTTCACGGCGTCTCAAAGAACTCGGCTTCCAATACGTGACCATAGACTTAGAGGGATTTCGTTCAGGAAGCATGAACGAGGTCATCACGCTCGAACTGCCAGATCTCAGCTAGCTCGGCGAGCCCCAAAATATCGCCGAATGCACTCTTGGAGACATGAGAATGCGAATCGTTCTTCTCACTGCTTTGCTCTACTTTTCCACAATCGCAACCGCCGCCGACAACCTGCCAACTGCCAAAGACGTCTCGAAGAAAATCAGCGTCCCTACACCCGTCGACACGATTCCCACCGAGACGCTGAAGACAGTGGTCTCGCGAAATGCAAACGCCGATTTCGATCCGAATCGCGTCATCACGCCACACATGCCAATTACTGTTCGTCGCGAGAGTCCTGCGGGCAAACCGACTTATCAAGAGGCGATCACGTACACGTTTCTCTTGCATTCCACGAAGTTCGCATCGATTTGTCGAATGGCCGATGGTCGCATCGCGATGGTTTTGACTGGGTGGGTCGGAGATCACACGGCCGACAATCGGGTGTGCTTTCTCTCGTTCTCTGATAACGAGGGCCGCACGTGGAGCCAGCCGGTTGAGTTTCATCGCGGCCTAGAACGGCCTCAACCAGTGCATCTTGGTGAAAATCGACTTATGTTGCTGCCGATGGACGATGACGGATTCCTCAGCTTTAGCAATGACGCCGGCAAGACATGGAGCCCGAAAGAGAAGTTTCCACGTCTTCCCGATGGCCGCATCACTTACCACAAAGGCAGCGTCCTAGTCGAGAAAAACGTGATCTCCGCCGTCTTCACCGCGGCCGTCAAGCCTCATGGGCCGACTGGCTGGCGAGCCCAATCATTGGTACGCCAAAGTCGCGATGGCGGCAAAACCTGGAAGGACGGCTATTGGTTTCCTCCCGAATGGCAGACATCCGAGGGTTCCATCGTCCGAGCAGCTGACGGTGCATTGGTTGTCTCGCTGCGGACGGCTCAGCCACCGAATTACCCAGAATTCAGCGATCATTGGCGACGTCTCACGACTACTCGATCGACCGACGAAGGCAAGACTTGGACGGATCACCAAGTCCATTTCAAATACGGCAAAGTCCACAGCGACCTAATTCGCTTGAAAGATGGCCGTTTGCTGATGACGTACGCGGCTCGCATGGGCGAGATCGACGGGCACATCTATCACGGCATCGAGGCCGTCATCAGTGATGACCATGGGAAGACTTGGCAGTGGAATAAACGATTCACGCTATTTCGCTGGGCCATGCATCAAACCATGCACAGTCCATGCTCGCTGCAACTCAAAGACGGCCGCATTTTGACACTTTTCCTCTACCACTACGGTGCTCAATGGAGCAACGACAAGGCCAACGTCCCTGGCCGAACGCTCGGCATTACGTCAGCAGTCATTTGGACTCCGCAAAAGTAGCATTTTGATGCTCAGGCGGAATGACACTTCGATAACATCGATCTTGAACAGTTGACACTTAGCCGGCCATTGATCAAAGTGATGTCAGAAAACGAGCGACGCGTTACCAAAATGAAGAATAAGGCCGTCGAGTGGACATCAAATGGATGACATGGCCGCAGCTACCATGGCTTTCTGGCCACGATAATACGGGCACAACGATTCAAATGTGCGACCGTTTGCTGCAAATTGCCCTTGGCCCGGGTACGGCCGACGACTTTTTGAGGGCAGAATTGCCCGATGTCGCTGCGGACTTCTCCGCTCAATGGGCGGCAATCATCGGCCGCACTCCCGAATGGCGAGTGCGAGCAGAGTACGGCAGACACAGCTTGGACGAGCTCCCGTACCGCTTCTTCGCTGATTCGTTGGACCGTGAAGCTGCCGGAATCTGGACCAGCCCGGCCGGAGATTTCTCACTGCTAGCCGCTCCGCTAAAGATGGGAACTGGCCAGGAACTTCTGGTCTTCGGCGGACGCTCGGTCAAGGAATCCGAAGTCGCCCGAGCCTTAGTCGTCGCTAGATGCCTGGGATATTGTCTTCAAGGAAGCTCGATATACGACGAAGCGACACGCCGCATTGCCCGTTTTCGAAATACGCTGCAAATCGCCTCGTCATTCGCGGGAGCCACAGAAACTCAACCGCTGCTTGAGCTGATTGCGACGGAATCGACTCGACTGATCAATTGCGATCGCGCCAGCATCTTTATCTGGGATCGAAGCAACAAAGAGGTCATCGCCTGCCCTGCCCTTGGTGTTGAAGGTGGCACATTAAGACTTCCAGACAATGCCGGCATCGTCGGCGAGGTCATTCAGTCGGGCTCAACGATTCGAGTCGACGACGCCTACGAAGACGATCGCTTCAACAAAGCCGTCGACAAGAAAAGCGGTTACCGAACGCGGACAATTCTGTGCGTGCCCATGAAAGACGCCCAGGGCCAACGCATCGGTGCCTTTCAGATTTTGAACAAAAACGATGGTATTTTTAGTGACGAAGATGAAGAGGTCCTCTCACAACTCGGCATTCAAGCTGCCGTTGCCATGCAGAACACGCGGGAACGCGAAGAGCTGATTCGCTCGCACAAGCAGCTTACGGAACAAGTGACTCCGTGTGTTCAAATTATTGGTGAGAGCGCGGCAATCTGCGCGCTTCGCGAAACCGTCGCTCGTCTGGCCGACACCAACCTGCCGGTGTTGATATTGGGTGAAAGTGGTACGGGCAAGGAAGTTGTCGGGCAAGCACTTCACTATTACGGACCGAGAGCCGACAAGCCGTTCGTCGCCGTCAATTGTGCGGCTTTGACCGAGACCTTGCTTGAGAGCGAGCTATTCGGTCATGAACGCGGTGCATTCACCGACGCGCATGATACTCGCCAGGGAAAGTTCGAACTAGCTGAAGGCGGCACGCTGTTCTTGGACGAGATCGGTGACATGAGCCTTGGGGGACAAGCCAAGTTGCTGCGAGTTTTAGAACAAAAGGTCATCACTCGCGTTGGCGGCGCTCAAACGATCCCGATCAATGTTCGAGTCGTCGCGGCCACGAACGCGAAGTTGGCGGAAGCCGTGCGGCAAAAGAAGTTCCGCGAAGACCTGTTCTATCGACTGAGCGTCGTCACGTTAGATTTACCCGCCTTGCGAGACCGTCCCGAGGACATCATTCCACTAGCCGAACACTTCATGGAACGGTTCTGCATCCAAGCGAACCGCCCCAAGCTGGGATTCGCCCCCGACGCCAAACTCCGGCTGCAAGCACACCCGTGGCCTGGCAACATCCGTGAACTTCGAAACTTGATGGAACGCGTCGCATTCCTATGCCAAGGCGAACGGGTCGAGTCACATGACCTCGCCTTCATTCTTAGTCCAGAACGCGATTCCGCCATCGACATGTCAGCCGACGTGGGATTGACCGAGGCAACTCGGCGTTTCCAGCAAGAGTTCATTCGCCGTGGCATCAAACGTGTTAAGGGCAATATGAGCGAAGCCGCCAAATTGCTTGGGCTGCATCGATCGAATCTCTATCGCAAAATGCGTCAACTCGATATGAACGAGGAAGCTGACGCGGCAGAAGCCGAAGAATAGCGGCTACAACACAGAGTCGGATGATGAATTCCTTTGGACTACAAGAATTAATCGGTCCGCTTGAAGTCGACAAATTCTTGTCGAGCCACTGGTTAACGTCGAACGCTTTCCTGTCCGAACCCAACCGCTCGCTGTTGGATTTGTTCAGCCAGCTACCGGAATTCAAATCACCCGAAAGCCTAATTGCCGCAGCACAAGAAGACGTGATCCTGTTTTGCGCCGACGGTTTTCGTGCCACAACGCCTTCGGATCAAGCCGTCGATTGTTATCATCGCGGCGATACGCTGTACTTGATTTGCCTCGAACGATCCTTACCGAAACTTGAAGGCGTGCGGACTCGCTTGGCAAAAGAACTTGGCATCGGTACGGAACATGTTTACGTCGAAGCCTTTCTGGCAAGGGCCGGTAGCATCGCCACGATGCACTACGACTGGGACGTCAACTTTCAAATACTCCTCAGTGGCAAAAAGACGTGGCGACTGCTGAGGAACTCGAACGTCATCAATCCTGACTCAAGCTTCTATCCAGGCAGCCATTGGTCGTCCGAAGCATTTGCGGCGAATCGATCCATTCCTGCAAACATGGAAAACGATACGATCACTCTCGAGGCTGAAGCTGGCAGCGTTCTCTTTCTCCCGCGTGGCATGTGGCATGAAACTCGGTCGGAAACAGACTGCATGGCCGTCAATTTTGTTTTACGACCACCAATGTGGCACGACTTGCTGACCCGCACAGTTCGAAACCGCTTGCACGGATTCGATGAATTTCGCCAATTCGCCTTCGGCATCGACGGCGGCTCGTTTCAAGAGACCGCGGCATCCCAGTTCGAACAGGTCAAGCAGCAGTTTATTCAGGAACTCCAAACGCTCCGCTTCGATCAACTCAATGTGCAAACGCAAACTCAAGCATTTCGCTGGCTGCCAGGATTGCGACCGCTGGTTGAACGCGCGACTGACGAACTCGTTCTGTCAAACGGCACATCATCGGCCACGAGCACATGCAAGATTCCGATCCAATACGAGAGCTGTTTGACAGAACTGTGCAAACTCCGCCACCGATTCGGAATCCGCGAGGCCCAGTGGTTCGGCCCTGACCTGAGTATTAAGCAACTGGTTTGGTTATTTGACGAACTAGTCCGCTCGGAGTTCATCGAGCAATGGTAACAGCAACGATACGCATTCTCGTTTAACCCGTAGCCGTAGGCCAGGATCAAGCCGTTGATCCTCACCTACGGCTACGGGTTAAACGACGTTCCCAAAGATGCTCGCGACAGAACCCACAATACCTCGCGATTTGACAACCGACGCATCAATCGACATAAATGCGAGATGAAAGCCTAACGGCTCAGACCGACCACATAGAAACTCCCCTAGGACGTCATCATGCTTCAGACATTCACTCGGTCGTTTGTTGGATTGTTTTGCATCGGTTTTCTTGCAACTACTCTGCTTGGTGGTGAAATTCCCGGAACGAAGCCACTGACGATTGAAGGTCCGCTCGACAAGGTCATGGTTTCCGGCATCGACAAGTTCTGCTTGCGAGAACTTGCCGTATCCGTCGAACGCAGAAAGTCCAAATGGCATCGCGACTATTCCAGTCATGAAGCTTATGACAAGAGCGTGACCGTGAATCGCGAGCGGCTTCGAACGATCATCGGTGCCGTTGATCCTCGTGTGAAGTCAGCGGATATCGAATTGATTACCACGTTGACAAATGATTCCGTCGTTGGCTCGATTGGCACGACGAAAATTCACGCCGTGCGTTGGCAAGTCATGAAGGGAATGACGGCCGAAGGACTGTTGTTTCAACCAGAAAACGTCGTCGCGCGAGCCGTTGCTTTGCCGGATGCCGACGATGAATTCGGTGACCTTGGTCCGGAATCGTACATGTTGGAATGGGGAACACGATTGGCGGCAAATGGCGTGCAAGTACTCTCGCCAGTGATCATTAATCGCGACACGAAATTATCGGGCAGCCCGTATGTGGCCTACACGAATCAACCGCAACGCGAATTCATCTACCGCATGGCGTTCGAGATGGGACGCCACATTATCGGTTACGAAGTTCAAAAAGTGCTGGCGGCTGTCGACATTTTCGAACAGGCCAACAAGCGTGAAAACAAGGACTTGCCGATCGGCGTGGCGGGAATCGGCGAAGGCGGCTTGATCGCGTTCTACTCGGCCGCCATCGATACACGAATCGACGCCGTTATCGTGAGCGGCTACTTCCAGCCGCGCGAGAACTTGTGGAAGGAACCCATCTACCGCAACGTCTGGGCGTTGCTGCGCGAGTTTGGCGATGCCGACATTGCCAGTCTGGTCGCACCACGGTTTCTGGCGATTGAAGATTGCGAAGTCGAAGAAGTCGAGGGCCCCGCCAACATTGCCGGTCGTCGAGGAGGCTCGGCACCGGGGGCCATTCGTAATCCAAGCAAAGAAGACGTCGCCGCCGAGTACGGCCGGGCCAAAGTCCACTTCGAGAAACTCAAGGCAGCCGACAACATCGTACTTCACCACGCTGGTCGTCAGAACGTTTATGTATCTTCCAAACTCAATGCTGCTGGAAAGAAATTCATTGCCGAACTGATCGGCAAAGAACCATCGGCACAACCGCTTCCCGATTATTCGATCGCGGCGACTCACGCCGCTGGACGCCAAGAACGCCAATTCAACGAGATGGTTGACTTCACGCAAGACCTGCTGCGGCTATCGTCGAAGGTTCGCGACAAGAAGTGGGCAAAGCTGAATTCGGCGTCCAAAGAGACTTGGGAAAAGACGGCACAGGAATACCGCGATATGGTCTACAACGAAATGATCGGTCGCTTGCCCAAACCGACAATTCCGCCCAACGTGCGTACTCGCCAAGTCATGGACGAGCCAGAGTTCCGCGCTTGGGAAGTTGTCATTGACGTGTATCCCGACGTCATCGCTCAGGGCATTTTGTTGTTCCCCAAGGACCTAAAACCCAACGAAAAGCGACCCGTCGTCGTTTGCCAACACGGGCTCGAAGGAGTGCCCATGGATACGATTACGCGGACTGGTAACGGATTCCGATACTACAAAGCCTTCGCAGCGGAATTGGCCAAACAAGGATTTATAACCTACGCACCGCAGAACCCGTATCGTGGACGCGACGAGTTTCGCACGCTTCAGCGAAAGTCAAATCCACTAAAACGTTCACTATTCTCTTATATTATTCCGCAACATGAACGCACGCTTGAGTGGTTGTCAACTTTGCCGAACGTCGACCCGAAACGGATCGCTTTCTATGGCCTATCATACGGTGGAAAGACAGCGGTTCGAGTGCCACCGATGGTCAAGCAATACTGCCTTTCGATTTGCTCAGCTGACTTCAACGAGTGGATCGTCAAGAACACTACGAACGAGCATCGACATAGCTACATCTTCACAGGTGAGTACGAAATCTTCGAGTGGAACATGGGCCACATGGCTAACTACGCGGAACTCTCGAAGCTGATGACACCACGGCCGTTTATGGTCGAGCGAGGTCATGACGACGGTGTCGCACCGGATGAATGGGTGGCTTGGGAATACTCAAAGGTGCGTCGCCACTATGTGAAACTTGGACTCGGTGACAAGACTGAGATCGAGTTCTTCAACGGTCCGCACTCGATCAATGGTGTTGGCACATACGCTTTTCTGAAAAAGCACCTGAATTGGAAATGATACGTGCTAACAAACTTTGTTTGCGTTGAGGCTTCGCATGCAATGTCTGTCGTCTTCCATAGCGTCCACGGCGCTGTTCATAGTAATCACGAGCAGTAACGCCGAGGACTTACCCTACGCAAAGCCTGATGCCGACGAGCCGCTCGCGAAAGAATTCTCACTGGCCAAAGCCGCGGAATTCCCGCAGTAAAAATGATCTGGAGCGCATATCATGTCGCGTTGCCTGACTTCACTGGTGTTGCTCGTGTCTGTTCCGGCGATTGCCGGCGAGCGACTGGATAACGGAATCGAACTTCCAGATACATGGCCACCACGGCGAGAGCATCTTCCGCAGCGACTACCCAAACCGCCCTACCTCACAAGTCCCCCAGACGTTGTCTCAATCGATGTTGGACGACAATTGTTCGTCGATGACTTCCTCATCGAACAAACAACGATGACTCGGCGATTCCATCAGGCCAAGTATCATCCAGCGAACCCTGTCCTGACTTACGATCGCTCTTGGGAGCTCAGCAAAGCCCAAGGTGGCCTACCGACAGCGTGCCCTTACAGTGGAGGAATCTGGTACGACCCTGCCGTAAAGAAATTTCGAATGTGGTACATGGGTGGATACATCGAACATTTATGTCTTGCCGAATCCGAAGATGGGATTCGCTGGACGAAACCAAATCTCGATGTAAAAAGCGGAACAAATATCGTTCTTTGGAAAGGCGCCACTGAGTCCAATTCACTTCTGATGGATTTGAATGCTGCCGATCCCCGTCAGCGATTCAAGTACTTCATGACCAACATCGGCAAGGGTTGGAAGACCGAGTACCGGCACTCGCCAGACGGCATCCATTGGAGTGAGTTGGTTTGGTACAGCGGACCGCACGGCGATCGAACAACTGTGTTCTTCAATCCGTTCCGCAAGCGGTGGGTCTTCGCACTTCGAACCGCTGATCGCTCGGGAGCACGTCTGGGCCGTTCGAAGAAGTACTGGGAGACACCTGATATCACTGACGCCGCCACCGTTCAGTGGCCTGCATCTGCGCCCGGCCAGTTCGAGGCGGACGCTCCTCTTTGGGTGACTGCGGATCGAGGTCTCGATCGACCACGCACAGAAATCGGAATCGCGCCTCAGCTCTATCACCTTGATGCTGTCGCCTACGAGAGTCTAATGTTGGGTTATTTCAGTATTCTCCGCGGTGATTTTCATGAGAATGACGGCGACGGCCGAGACGCTTATCCTGGCCGCCCTAAATGTGCGGAAGTGTGCCTTGGATTCTCAAGAGATGGATTCCACTGGCATCGTCCCACGCACGAAACGTTTATGGGGATCTCAGAGACACCCGGAGACTGGAACTGGGGCAACGTGCAGTCCGCCGGAAATACGATGGTAGTCGTCGGCGATCACCTCTACTTCTATGTTTCCGGGCGACGTGGAGCCGGCGGAAACACAGCAAAGGATTCCGAGCTGTTACACCCAGCCTATGCCGGCTGCTCAACGGGTTTGGCCGTGTTGCGACGTGACGGTTTCGCCTCGATGGATGCAACATCACCGACAACATTGACAACGCGCAAGCTGAAATTTTCGGGCTCTCAACTTTTCGTCAACACGGACGCCGCTGAGGGGGAGCTTCGAGTCGAGATGCTCGATGAAAACCTGAAACCCATTCATCCATTTACAAAGGATGCGTGCATACCCATCAAGAGAAACAAAACGCTTCAACAGGTAACTTGGCAAGGCGCCGCTGATTTGTCGGCGTACGCAGGAAAGACCGTTCGCTTCCGTTTCCATCTAACAAACGGAAGCCTGTACTCATTTTGGGTGAGCCCCGATTCAAGCGGAGCCAGCAATGGCTTTGTCGCCGGCGGCGGTCCAGGGTTCAGCGCACATCACGACAACGTCGGACGGAAGAGCTACCGCGGCGGAGTTGCCTCGTATAAGCAGCTCGTTCACGAAGTTCTCAAGCCAGCACCAAATCCGTCAACCGGAGTGCTCCCGCAAGAGTCGCTCATCATGTGGCTGAAGGCAGACAGTCTCAAAACCAGCGATTCGCAAGCACCGATCTCAAGTTGGCAAGACTCGTCCAAGAATGGAATGCATGCCGCTCAAACGGAATCAAAGAGCCAACCGAAGTGGATCGCGAAGTCGATCAACAATCAACCGGCATTGAGATTTGACGGGACCGATGACCATCTTTTGTTGGATCATTACGCAGGGGTGTTTCACACTTTCTACAAATCCACCATTTTCGCGGTTGTGAAGCCGGCCAGCGGTGGCACGATTCTAAGTCAGGCTCACAGCTACTTAGCATTTCAACCAAATCGCGGCGGGCAGCTTTCATTCGGTTCTGGGTTCTCATCGAGCGACGGAAAGTACCATTGGCCGGGAGTCTCGACAGGCCTGATTCCGCCAACGAAACGAAAAAATGCTCAATCACCGATGTTGTGTGCATTGGGGCGATCTGGAGATCAGACGGGTCAGACATCGCTGCGAATCAATGGCATTCGAGCAGACTATGGCAAGTCAGCGATCCCCTACCATCGCACCAGTCCCATCGAAGCATTCGTCGGGTGCGCTTACCGAAAGCATTCATTCTGGGCGGGCGATATCGCTGAAATCATTGTGTACGGGCGAGCTTTATCGGAAGGGGAACGCAACTCTGTCGAGGCATATCTCGGCCAGAAGTATCAAATAACAATTGGCAATTGATCCGGCTGTACTTGACGGTCTGAACATGTCAAACTCGATACGGGACTTCTGTCGGTTAAAAGGTTTTTAACGTTCGACTCTGTTCATCAATCCATCGCTCGCGCCGAATCGATCCTTCAATATGCCGCATCTGAAATCGCTGATTGCATTACTTCTTCTTCTATTTGTTGCCTCGTGTTCGAAGACGGAATCCAGCAAATCACCATCGGAACCAAAGAAAGACGAAAAGGAAGAAGATCGCTCCGATGACGTCATGACGGCAAGTGCTCGTCATTTTCGCTTTGATTATGGTGTGAAGTTGAGCGACGTGCCGAAAAATGCCAAGGTCCGAATTTGGTTTCCCGTCCCGCAGTCTTCCGAACATCAGACGATACGTGAGATCGATCGGCAGATTCCCGGAGAGACAAAGAATACGGTCGAGGGCAAATACCAAAATCGCATTCTTTATACCGAGACCAAGGCTGATGAATCGGGAGCCGTGCATGCAAGCGTTGCTTACGACGTTGAACGCAAAGAGATTCGCCTCGACAGCATCAAGGCCGAGGAGTTGCCATCGCAACAACGGCAACTTTTTCTTACCGCCAATTCAAAGGTTCCAGTCGACGGTTTGCCCGTCAACATGTTGGGTGACTTAACGCCGCCTAAACTGCCCATCGAGCTCGCACGGACTCTGTACAATCGAGTCGGCAGCCACATGCGTTACGATAAGTCCAAGCCAGGCTATGGCAATGGTGACTCGGTGTGGGCTTGCCAGAACGGGATTGGCAATTGTACGGACTTCCACAGCCTATTCATTACGTTGGCGCGGTCGCAGCAATTACCCGCTCGTTTTGAAATTGGGTTTCCGATTCCTGAAGAGACGGGAAAAGGAAGCGTCGGGGGATATCACTGTTGGGCGTTCTTCTACGATGCAGATCGCGGATGGTTGCCAACAGATATCTCGGAGGCCGACAAGAACCCGAAGATGAAGTCGTATTACTTTGGCAATCTCACGGCAAATCGGGTGACGTTCAGCGTCGGTCGAGATATCGACTTGGTGCCGCAACAGGCTGCGAAACCGTTGAACTTCTTCGTCTATCCTCATGTCGAGGTGGATGGCGAGGTCTGGCCGAAAGACAAGACCGGCTTGAGCTTCTCTTACCAGGACGTTGAGTAAGAATTGAAACGCAGAGGCGCTGAGTTCGCAGAGAAACATCCTTCTGCGAACTCAGCGCCTCTGCGTTTTGGCTCATATCTCAACTCGGCCAGTGCGTTACCGATTCGCATCAAACAAGTCCAACGCATCCAGTGCTGCCAGAATGCCTGCGGTCAAGACAAATGTCTCGTCGCGTTCGCCAGGATCGGCCTGAATGCTGTTGTTGCCTTCGCCGCCTGACAGTGTGTCTTGAGTTCCACCTTGTCCATTGACGAAGTCGTCGCCGAGTTCACCTAGCGCGATGTCTTGACCGGCTCCTGCGAGCATCGTGTCGTTGCCATCGCCGCCGGGCATGGTGTCGTTGCCCGCGTCGCCAACCAGCCGATCATCACCGTCGCCTCCAGTGATGCCGTCGTTTCCTTCACCGCCGAGGACCGTGTCGTTGCCGTCGTTGCCATTTAACGTGTCGTCACCAGTACCGCCGTCGATGAAATCGTTTCCGTGGTCACCGCGAGCGACGTCATTTCCGCTTTGACCGCGGATGACGTCATCGTTGCGACCGCCGTCCAGTGAGTCATTGCCTTGGCCGCCGAACAGCTTATCGCTGTCCAAACCCCCCGTCATCGAGTCATCGCCCATTCCACCGCTTAAGGTATCGGCACCGATGCCACCGCTGAGTGTGTCGTTGCCGATGCCACCGCGAAGCCGGTCTTTTTGATCGCCGCCGACAAGGCTGTCGTCCCCTGCCCCGCCATCCAGCGTATCATTGCCGACTCCACCGTTTAATGTGTCATCTCCATCACCGCCGATTAATGAATCATCGCCAGCACCTGCGTCGATGTTGTCACTGCCACCACCGCCGTTGATGACGTCGTCACCGTCGCTGCCCAAGATAAGGTCATCGTTCGAAGTCCCGGTGATGTTGTCGTTGTCCGCACCGCCATCGATGATGACGATCACTTCGCCCACTTCAGCATTCGCAGCGAAGATCTCATCACGTCCACCTTCGCCGTTGAGGAACAGCACGAACGAGGGAATTAGATCGACATCATTCAGAATGATCTCGTCATTACCGTTGCCCCCGTTGACAGACACTTCTTGGAAAGTGTTGGCCAGGCTTGTTGTGGCCGAGCCTTCTGTGATCTGCAGCGCGCTGCCAATGACAGTACTACCGCTGGGTGAGAGTTCGACTTCCTGACCGATGATAAATCGATCCTTAATTCCTTCACCGCGAGCTTCCGCGCGGTCCAAGCCAGCACCACCGTCTAATGTATCGCTACCATCAGACTCACCACGCCAAATCAGCAAGTCGTCGCCGTCATTGCCGTTGACGATATCATTGCCGCCTTGCCCCAGCAGCATGTCGTTGCCATCGCCACCGC
>PBMZ01000009.1 GCA_002722955.1 Planctomycetaceae bacterium
CCCACATCTTCACCGTCTGCTCATAACTTCCCGAGGCGATGCGATTGCCATCCGGGCTGAAACTCACGCTGCTGACACCATACG
The DNA here is from genome assembly GCA_002722955.1 of Planctomycetaceae bacterium. GTDB lineage: Bacteria > Planctomycetota > Planctomycetia > Planctomycetales > Planctomycetaceae. Next base: position 85 of record PBMZ01000009.1, read on the forward strand.
TATGTCCCTTGAGGTTGTGGGGTTCCTCGCCCGTCGACGCGTCCCACAACCGGATTGTGTTATCATCACTTCCCGAGGCGATACGCGTGCCATCCGGGCTGAAACTCACGCTGAAGACAGAACCCGTATGTCCCTTGAGTGTGTGGAGTTCCTCGCCTGTCGACGCGTCCCACATACGGATTGTGTTATCCCAACTCCCCGAGGCGATGCGTGTGCCATCCGGGCTGAAACTCACGCTGAGGACATCATGCGTATGTCCCTTGAGCGTGTGGAGTTCTTCGCCCGTCGACGCGTCCCATGACCGGATTGTGTTATCATCACTGCCCGAGGCGATACGCGTGCCATCCGGGCTGAAACTCACGCTGAGGACCTCATCCGTATGTCCCTTGAGGGTGTGGAGTTCCTCGCCCGTCAACGCGTCCCACAACCGGATTGTGTTATCCCGACTTCCCGAGGCGATTCGCGTGCCATCCGGGCTGAAACTCACGCTGAGGACAGAACCCGTATGTCCATAGAGGGCTACATCCGAGCCCTGGAATTGCCAACGCGCCAGATACCATTCGATATTCCGATGCCGTTGAGGCACCCTCTGTAGTAGCTCGCGAGCGTCCGCCACACGATTGTTGTCCCACCTCGCCTGGGCCAGGAAGTAGTTGGAACGAGCCAGCGTCGCTTCCGTTTGTTCCCGGGACGCGACGGCCTTTCTTCGTTCGACTTCGGATTTCTTCTCCGCGCTGACGGCGACTTGACGCTCACGAGCGGCCTTCTGCCGCTGCCGTTCAGCATCGTTCTGGGCCGTCACCGCTTCGGTGCGCAGCGCGGACTGCTGCAGCGCGACCAGCGGACCGCCGATGCCCAGGGTCAGCAGCAGCAGCACCGCCAGTCCGCCCAGGCCGGCCAGTGCCGGTTTTCTTTTACACCACCGCCAGCCGCGTTCCAGCTTCCCGATCGGCCGCGCGTGGATCGGTTCTCCGTTCAGGTAACGACCCAGTTCAGCCACCAGTTCGTCCGTCGTCGCGTAACGCCGACCCGCATCCTTCTCCAGACACTTCAGGCAGATGGTTTCCAGGTCCTGATCCAGAGCCGGGTTCAGCTGACGCGGTGACACCGGTTCCTGTTCCAGAACCGCCACCAGCGTGTCCATCACGTTCGCCGACTGAAACGGAGGACGACCTGTCAGCAGGGCGTACAGGATCGCACCCAGCGAATAGATGTCCGCTGCCGGGCCGATTGTGTCTGTCTCACCGGACGCCTGTTCCGGAGGCATGTAGCCGGGTGTGCCCAGGATCTGACCGGTTCCCGTCAGGCCACTGTCCGCGTCCGTCTTCTTCGCCAGTCCGAAATCCGTCACCTTCGCCTGACCGGTCCCGTCGATCAGCACATTGGCAGGTTTCAGGTCCCGGTGGATCACATTCTGTGAATGCGCATACGCGATCGCTTCGCACACCTGCTGTGTGATGGCAGCGGCCTCACGCGGGGGCATGGGACCGTCCTTCACCTGGACATCCAGACCCGCGCCATCAATAAAACCCATCGAGAAGAAGTGCTGACCTTCGTGTTCACCGATCTCATAGATCGGCACGATCCCCGGATGTTCCAGACTCGCGGCCGCTTCCGCTTCGATATAGAACCGCTGCACGTCGTCCTGCGACGCCAGTTGACCGGAAAGAATCATTTTCAGAGCGACCGTCCGGTTCAGACGCGACTGCCGCGCCTTGTAGACCACGCCCATTCCGCCGCGTGCAATCTCCTGCAGCAGTTCGTATTCCCCGAAATACTGCACGTGCATGCCGGTTGTGTCGTCGCCGCCTGGTTCGCCCGGTGCGGCACTGACAATGGTGTCCACATCCCGTCCGGGGACATCTGCGTCCGCACGCGGAGGCAGTGTCGCGTCGTCATCCTGATCGGCGTGTGCGGGTGTGTCTGAGAACGTGGATTCAACGGCCGGTGTCGGACCGGTCGCACGCGGTGGCAGAGTCGCTTCATCGGACAGTTGCGTGAACTCTCCGAGACTGTCTGCACCTGGCGGCACCGTCGCACCCGCAGCAATGTTGTGAGCAGTGCCGTCAGTTCCAGACTCGAGAGTCTGATCCGGAGTCGAGGACTCTGCGGCAGGACCGTCCGGATTCGGTTTCGGTCCGGTGGAGTCGTTCAGGCTGGAATCACGAGATGTTTCTGGAGTCTCACCGCTCATACGTGGCCCCCGGATTTCTCGAAAGGCTGGCATCGTGATGTCAGAATGTTCGCCTCTTCAGATGAAGGAACATACCTGAAATACCACATGAAATGGAATTGACAGACTTGCCTGATACATGGACCAAGTCAACTCACAGCTGCCTGATAGACGAAACATCGAAACGGGCGTGTATGCTGGCGTGGCTCGCCCCACCCTCTCTGCGTGATGACATCCGCCGCACTGCCGGGGTCAGAAACGAGGGCCTTGCGGGTCGTTGATGCCGGTGTGGAGTTCAAACACACGACGCATTCCTATAGCCGCTGTACTTTGTCGGCGCAACCATTTCCCGTAGAGTCATGGCCTGAATTTTCGTGTCGCTGGCTGCGGCATCCGTGCTGGATGAACGGCAGGTCATTTTTTGTACGCGTATTCTGAACACTTTTGCGGACGCGTTCAGCCGCCTGAAAACAGGTTTCAACTGGAAACAAGACATGGCAAAGAAGCGAATCACTGTAGTCGATGGCCCGGACCGAGGCATGACCTTCAGCTTGGAAGACGGGCAGACATTGATCGTTGGTAAAGGCCAGCCGCACGAGGCGGGGCTGAGTGATGAATACACTGTCTCCGAGCATTGCAAACTTTCCATGACAGACGGTCATGTTATTATCCGCGATCTTGGCAGCACTACCGGCACAAGTGTGAATGGCAATCGGATCACAGAATCCGAACTGACGAACAACGATGAGTTCAGTCTGGGAATCACACGCCTTCGGATCGAGGACTACGTGTCGTCGGGGTACACAATTGGACTGGACCGCAGCGCACTGGAAGCGCATCTGCAGGCCCGGCAAAGCGGCAATGAACCGGCACCTGCGACTTCTGCGGCATCCGAGACCCTGCCGCCGACAGCTCCGCCCGAGCGTCTGGCGAACGTCCCGTACCAGCTGGTCGTGATTAAAGGCCCTGATCAGGGGAAGACGTTTGCGGTGCAGGAGGGGCAGGACATCGTCATCGGTCGCGGTAAAGATGCCACGCTGCAGGTGACGGACCCACGGACATCCCGTCAACACTGTCTGATCGAAGTCCGATCCGGTCAGATCCAGGTTCTGGACGCGGGAGGTTCCGGGGGCACTCATGTAAATAGCCGGTCTGTCTCCCGGCACAACTTGTCACCTGGCGACCGCATTGGGATTGGTGACAGCGAAATTCGTCTGGAAACAGCGGACGGAACAGGGCCGGCGGATCCTGCTTCGCCGGCCGCGGACAGTGCCGCGAAACCGACTGCCGCGGGCAAAGATTATTTCGATCTTGTGGGGCAGAAGGTTCACAACTATCAGGTCGAGCGTGAGATTGCCCGTGGCAACAGCGGCGTGATCTTCAAGTGCCGTGACACGGAAAAGAACCGGGATATCGCCCTGAAAGTCTTATGGCCGGAACTGTCGACAGATTCCGAAGCAGTGCAGCGGTTCGTCCGGGCCATGAAAACCATGTTTCCCGTCCGGCACGAAAACCTGGTCCGCATCTACAATGCCGGACGTTCGGAGAAGTATGTCTGGGTGGCACTGGAATACGTTGAAGGAGAGAGTCTGGACCGAGTCATCCAGCGGATCGGTACCGTCGGGATGCTGGACTGGGAGTATTCTTTTCGCGTTGCTGTTCAGATCAGTCGTGCTCTGGTGGCCGCGTACGAGCACAACATCATTCATCGCAATATCACGCCCGAAAGTATTCTGATTCGATCCAGTGACAAGACTGCGAAACTGGGCGACATGATGCTGGCCAAGGCGCTGGAGTCTTCACAATCCGAACAATTGACGAAACCCGGCCAGGTGATCGGCGACATGGCATACGCCCCTCCGGAAAGAACCGACAGCGGCGGCGAGATCGACTGCCGCTCGGATATTTACAGCCTGGGTGCGACCGTGTACTCCCTGATCGCCGGCCGGTCTCCGTTCGAGTCCACTTCGCTGCCCGAACTGATCTCCAGTATCCGGACGGAAAAACCTGTCGCGCCCAAAGAGTTTCAACTGTCCATTCACGGCATGTTCGAAGGCGCCGTGCTGCGAATGCTGGAAAAACGCCCGAAAGACCGGTTTGAAACGCCGATTGAACTGTTGAAGGACCTGGAGCGCATTGGAAAGTTCGTCGGGATCGATTGCTGAGGCGGGGACCCGTGGTTCGACGGAGTTTTTGACCCCACGGTTACATCAGAGACTTCGGCGGATTCGTTTACTCAGCCAAACAAAGAAGAACAATCCATGGATATCGAGACTGCTCCTGAAACTGCCAATAAGCAATCGGTAGACAAGACGCAGAGCCATCCCATGCGAGGGATACTGGTCTCTTTTCTTCTAATGATTTTCGCTGCAAGCGTAGCGACAGGGCGGCCGATTGCCGTTCAACACTTCCTTGAGTTCCCGGATACAGCTGCTGGGGAGATCATCGAACGCGTCGTCATGTCCTGCAGTACGTTCGTGTCGATTCTGCTGTTTGTGAGCCTCGTCTGGTACCTTTCAGTTTACACGGAGAACGCGTTCGGACGCCCGAACGCGTTCAGGCCCAAACTGCCGCCGAAACTACTCAGTACCGCGATTCGTGTGGGGTGTTACTGCCTGGTGTTAGTTGCACCGTTGTGGGTATTGGATTTTGTGGTGGTGTCATTTCGCGTTTAAAGCCAGCCATTGATTTGCGGGTGAAAATCGGCCATTGAGGGAGCGGTTTGTTGAGTTTTTTCAGCACGATAGTGCTGGAGGAGCTCAACATGTCAAACCGACTATCAATGGCGAAGATTACATCGATCGAGACGTTACACCGCACGGGTCATTCGAACCGGGAGATTGCACGCCTGTTGGGTGTGGATCGTGGTTCGGTGAATAAATATGTGCAACGTCTGAAGACATCTGGAGCTCAAAACCGGCCAAACTCGCACACCGGGTCGAGGACGTCATTGGAGCAAACTGTAGCCGATGATGTTGCAGCAGTCTCAAGCGGGCCGAAGAGCTTGTGTGATGCTCATCGCGAAGAGATCGAGTCGAAGCTGGAGCAAGGTCTTTCGATGGTGCGTATCCATCAGGAGCTGCAAGCAGACCATGATTTCGGCGGCAGTTACCACAGCGTCCGCCGGTTCGTTCAGAGTCTTGGAAGGACGAATCCATTGCCCTTCCGTCGTATGGAGACGGAGGCGGGCGAGGAGGCTCAGATCGACTTTGGTACGGCGGTTCCAGTCATCGACTCAAGTGGCAAAAAGCGTCGGCCGTGGCTGTTTCGGATTGTGCTGAGTCACTCGCGGAAGGCTTATAGCGAAGTGGTGTGGCGTCAAACGACGGACAACTTCATCGCGGCGATCGAGAATGCGTTGCACTACTTTGGCCGCGTCCCGAAGCGGTTGGTGATCGACAACTTGAAGGCTGCCGTGCATCGTGCGGACTGGTACGACCCGGAAGTGCATCCCAAGCTGCAATCGTTTGCAGCTCATTACGGCACGGTGTTCGTTCCCACAAAACCGTACACGCCGGAGCACAAAGGCAAAGTCGAAAGCAGCGTCAAGTACGCCAAGAATAATGCTCTGAAGGGAAAAACATTCGGCAGTCTGTCGGAGCAGAACGAGTATCTCTTGGAATGGGAAGGGTCGGTTGCGGACACGCGGATTCATGGGACGACGAAGAAGCAGGTGCGGCGGCAGTTCGAGACGATCGAACGGGACGCGCTGCAACGGTTACCTCGAGATCGATTCTCGATGTTCCAGGAGTCGCGTCGCACGGTCAGCCGCGACGGCCACTTGGAAGTGGACAAGGCATATTACTCGGCGCCTCCAGAGTCCATCGGCCGCCGCGTCTGGGTTCGCTGGGATACTCGTTTGGTGCGTGTGTTCAATGACCAATGGAAGCAGATCGCGATTCACAGCAAGTGTGAACCAGGCCGGTTCCGCACGAACTCCTCGCACATACCAGCGAACAAAGTCTCGGCGGTCGAACGAGGCACCGATGCGTTACTGCGACAGGTCAGCAGGATCGGGCCTCACACCAAAGCTTGGAGCGAGTCCGTAATTGCCTCGCGCGGAGTGCAAGGCGTGCGAGTGTTGGTGGGCCTGAAAGCACTGGCCGGAAAACACACGTCGGCCGCCTTGGAACAAGCCTGCGAAACAGCGTTGGCTTACGGAGCCAATCGCTTGAAGAGCATTCGCAATTTGCTGCAGCGTCCGGCTCCAGAGAAACAGCAACAACTGCCCTTCATCGAAGAGCATCCCATTATCCGTCCGCTGTCGGATTATTCCGTCGAATCCCTGAACACTTTCAGAAAGGAACGAAGCCATGAACGTGACTCTCCGTGATCAACTTAAACAACTGAGACTCAGTGGGCTGTTACAGTCCTTGGAAGTCAGATTACAAGAAGCCAAATCGTCGAAGCTCGACTACTCGGAATTCCTGGAACTCATCTTGGCCGACGAACTGGTTGTCCGCCGCGACCGTCAAATCGCGCGACGCACCAAAGCGGCCGCCTTCCGGGACCAAAAGTCACTTGATGAATTCGACTTCGAGTTCAACACGTCAGTCAAACGCAAACAGATTTATGACCTAGCCGCCGGCGACTTCGTCCGCAAACATCACGACGCGATCCTGATCGGTCCTCCGGGAGTGGGAAAAAGCCATCTGGTGCAAAGCATTGGCCGTCAACTCATCCGCGACGGCTTCACTGTGTACTACCGCAGCATCTTCGATTGCGTGCGAGACTTCTTGCACGACGAGGCGTTCGAAGGCCACGATCGGATTCTGAATCGATATCTCAAACCTGATCTATTGATTCTTGACGACATGGGCATGAAACAACTGCCCAAGAAAAGTGGCGAATTCCTGTTCGAGATCATCATGCGTCGCCACGAGCTACGAAGCACGATCATGACCAGCAATCGTCCCTTGGAAGATTGGGGCAAACTGATCGGAGATGTCCCAGCAGCGACGGCAATCCTGGATCGCTTCTTACAAGATGCGGAACTGATCCAGATGACCGGCCGCAGCTACAGATTACGTGGCCGCAGCGCCGATAAAGAGACAGGATCAACCTCGGCCAAACCTGCTAATCAGAATCCCAAAACCGGCCAAACCCGCAAACCGGGTCGACCAGCGAATAGCAGGAAGAAAACCAGCAAATAACGGACTCACCCCAATCAACACTGGCCGATTCTAACCCGCGAAAAACTGGCCGGTTTTAACCCGCAAAATGACACGAACGCTAGCCAGACGCCATTGTCTGAGTTCTTGAAGTTCGGAGCGGCAGGTTCAAGCGGAACAGTTACGGAGCCGTACGCGATTTCCGCAAAGTTCCCAAGCCCGTTTATTCACGTCCATTATTCGGCAGGCGGCTGTCTTGCCGAAGCCTTTTATCAGTCCGTGTCCGGACCTTACCAGTTGTTGATTGTTGGTGATCCGCTCTGCCAACCGTGGGCTGCACAGCCACAAATCGCCGTCCAAGGATTGAAGGCTGACCAACAAGTCAGTGGAGTCGTCGTTGTCACTCCCACATCAACCGACGACGTTTCTCGCTTCGAGTTTTTCGTTGATGGTCGTCTGAGAGAAGCTTGCCGTCCCGGCGAGTCGCGGAAACTGGACACGACGACTCTGAAGAATGGAGAGCATGAAGTTCGAGTTGTCGCGGTCAGCAATGACCGCATCGAAACAAGATCCCGCGCGGTGATTCCAGTGAAAGTCACGAATTAGGGGGCAACTGCGGCAGGTGCGTCCACGATTTTTTTGTCACTTCGGGCAAGACATAGTAACCCGACGCGTGAGCCCTCACGGTCGGGGCTATACCTGTCCGCCTCTTCGCGGCTAAGAACACGCGGCTTTAAAACGCGTGAACAAAGACTCGGTCACACGCATTTGCAAATAACCCGAGCTATTTGTCTATACGTTTGATTAATATCTCGCTCACGCTTCGGGTTATTAGGCTCGCATCAAAGCGTACGGGTTGCTCTTCAGGAGAGGCTCGGGATAATGTCATCTTAGGTGCTCGGCAGCTCTGCGTTTCTCCGCGAACGTCGGACATATCGAACAATGAGACCTATTGTACGTGACCGAATCATCTGTGTTGTGTTTCTTGCGGCGGGGCTTTCGTGCTTCTTCGCGATCGAACACCGAGATATGGGGCGACTATTTCTGTTTATTTTCGGGTCGATCGGGATCGGTCAACTCGTGATCAGTGAAATACGGCATGCGGATAAGAAGTAATCGTCACTGAGGCATGCGGCAGAACTAAATCTATCCGCCCCTGAGATAAACTCAGGGGCGGTGAATTTCCGTGGCGATCTTCACCGACACCTTCACTTCCGATGAAGAAAAACATCAAAGCAATCGCGATTTTGCTCACTTTGGTTTGCTCGGCGTTTTCAATTTCAGCCGACGAACGAAAGCCCACGAAGCCTGCGCGCAAACCCGTGAAGCTCCCCGGCATGTTGATCGACTTCGAGAAGCGTTGTGTCGACCTCGAAGCGACCGTGTGCCTCGACAAGGGTTTGCTGGAACTCGTCGCTTGTACCAAAGGCAGCAAACAACACGAATCGATTGTCGCCGTGTCGTCAAAGGCGATGCATATTCACACGGCACTGCTGCTGCTTGGCGCCAACAACGGCCATCCCGCGATGCGAAAACAGGTGGGCGAAGAGGAAAAACGCTGGGTCAACATTCCCCCCAAAGGTGATCTTGTCGACGTCTTTCTGGTCGTGACTAACAAAGCCGGCAAGTCGATCGAAAGGTCGATCAGCGACTTCGTTGTTCATTCCAGCCAGCGCGTGGACGAAGTTGACGGTGATGTAATCAATGCTCCCAAGCAGACGAAGAAGGGCGAGGGCAAGAAAGCAACACGTTTGCCTCACACGTTTGTCTTCGCGGGATCGCACCTTAAAGACAACGGTGTCGGCCCGCGCCGCTATCTTGCAGACTCGAGCGGCAATGTCATTTCGATCGCGACTTTTGGCGACGAAACGCTGTGCCTTCCATTTCATCAGACGCAAGAAAACAACGCGTTGATGTGGCAGATCAAACCGAACTCGCTGCCGAAGCAGGGAACGAAAGTCACACTGCGGCTGCGTCCTCAAGTGCGGAAAGCGGAGCTGAACGATAACAAGAAGAGCGGCCAATGAGCTAGCAACGCCCCCGACTTTACGTCGGGGGTTCTCGCGTCTTTGGACTACAGGCGGAGTAGTGCAAAGACGCGTAAACCCCTGAGATAAACTCAGGGGCGGTGTGTTCTCAGTTGCCCAACGCCTAGAAAGCCGTCGCCAGCCGGAGTTAAACGAGAAGCGAAAGTCAAAGGAACAATGAAACGTAACTGGATAATCTGCCTCGCACTGATCAGCTTGCTCTCGACAACGCTTTGCGGGCAGACAACCAATGCCGCCGATCGCGAGAACTTTACTGTTGCCGATCACCCGGCATTCGTTCTTGAACCGCCCGAGTCTTCGCGGGTCGACGGGCCGATGCCGTGGGTTTGGTATGCTCCTACGCTCGGAAAAGGTCTTCCAGGCGGCGCTGGAAAGTGGATGTTCGAACGACTGCACGCTGCCGGAATCGCGATCGCGGGCGTGGACGTTGGCGAGAGTTACGGTAGCCCGACGGGTCGCGCTATTTACCAGAAGCTGTATGAGGAATTGACTAAGAACCGAGGGTGCGGCAAGAAGCCCGTGTTGCTCGCACGCAGTCGCGGCGGGCTGATGCTTTACAGTTGGGCCAACGAGCATCCCGAATCTGTTGGCGGAGTGGCCGGCATTTATCCAGTCTGCAACATCGCCAGCTATCCTGGCATTGCACGGGCCGCGCCAGCGTACGGCATGACTGCCAAGGAACTCGAGGCCAAGCTCCCCCTATTCAATCCGGTTGACCAGCTTGAGAAGTTGGCGGCAGCACGTGTTCCGATCTTCCATCTTCAAGGCGATTCAGATCGCGTGGTGCCTCACGAAAAGAACACCGGGCTACTGGCCGAGCGATACGAGGCCTTGCATGGTCCGATCAAAGTCGAATTAATCAAAGGGCAGGGCCACAACATGTGGGCTGGCTGGTTCACGTCGGAACGATTGACGAACTTCATGATCGCTCGAGCATTGGGTGTGCCCAGCTTCGAACTGGGAACACCGTTCGTCGATAATGCCGTGTTGCAACGCGGAATGCCCGTGCCAGTCTGGGGTTGGAACAAAGCTGGCTCGAAAGTCACCGTCACATTCGCCGGGCAAACGAAGACAGCTACCGCCAACGACAAAGGCAAGTGGATGTTGGCACTCGACCCGCTCAGGGCATCCACCGAAGAACGCGAACTGAAGGCAACAAGTGGTAACGAGTCGATCACACTGAGCGGAGTGCTTGTTGGTGAAGTCTGGTTTTCATCCGGTCAGTCGAACATGGACTGGACGGCGGGTAGGTCCAACTGCCGAGACCTTGCCAACTCATTGGCGCGGCCGAAGGACGAAGTCCCGATCCGCGAGTTCAACGTTGATATCGGGTCGTCTCTATATCCGAAGAACCGCACGACGTCGAAAGAGGGCTGGAAACGCTCGAAGGCGGCAGGCAACTTTTCGGCGTTGTCGCTGGCATTCGCATCGGAGCTTTATAACGAACTGAAAGTACCGATCGGAATCGTTCGCAGCACTCACGGTGCGACTCCAATCGAGACGTGGACGGCTTACGAGGGCTTTGCCGACCACCCGAAGTTGCAAGACATCGCGTTGCGAGTTCGCCAGAGCAACCCGGCGACTAACGATGCCGAGGCAGCTTTCGCCACTTACTTCGATGACCTCAAGGATTGGCAGAAACAAAGCGAGGACTTGCTCAACCGCGGCGGCTCGGCCTTGCCACGTCCGAAGTTGCCGGGGATTGCCGATGACTGGAAAGGGGCATCGCGGATGTTCAACGAGAAGATCGCTCCGCTCGTCCCGTATGCGATTCGCGGCTCGATCTGGTGTCAGGGCGAAAGCAATTCAAGCGACGGAAAGATTTACGCGGCAAAGATGGATGCCCTCATTAATGGCTGGCGAAAGCACTGGGGCAACCCCGATCTGCCGCTCTACTTCACTCAGTTGCAGTGTTACGGAGAACCGAATTCGAACAACGTCGGCTTTGCTGATTTGCGAGAAGCTCAGACGTTGTTTTTCTTAAATTCGAAGCATGTCGGCATGGTCGCTCAGCACGATTTGAATCCCGCGCGGCCGCAAGGCATTCACCCTTACAACAAACTCGACCCAGGCAAACGCATGGCGCGTTGGGCACTGGCCAATGACTACGGCCGTGATGTCGCCTATGTCGGACCGATCTATAAATCGCACACAATCAAGGGTGACACCGTCCGCATTCAATTCGAACAACGCGGGCCAGGCGGCGGATTAATGGTTGGCAGCAAGGGCATGGAAGCTGACGCGAAACAAGGCCCTGATGCGTTCGTCGAGCCAGCAAGAGAAACGCCCAATGAGCGGCTCAAACATTTTCGGCTCGCCGGCAAAGACAAAGTTTGGCACGACGCCGAAGCCGTGATCGAAGGCGATGAAGTTGTCGTTCGATCCAAAGCCGTGCCAAATCCCGCTGGAGTTCAATACGCGTACAACAACAGCCCGATTGGAGCAAACCTATACAACAAAGCCGGCTTGCCAGCACTTCCGTTTTCTTACTTTGACGGACGGCAGATGTTTAACGAGGACGATCCAAAGATCGTCGCGGCGGCGAAGGCTGAAGCTGAGCGAAGATGGGGCAAGAAAACATATCTCTTGCCGTCGACGTTGTTTCGCGATCGATGCGTTGTCCAGCGTGATTTGCCAATTCCCGTTTGGGGTCACGGAGTGCCTGGTAGCGAGATCACCGTTGCCTTTGCTGGTCAAACTAAAAAGGCCAAGGTTGATGAGTTCGAGCGTTGGATCGTCACGCTTGATCCATTGCCAGCAGCAACCAAAGGTCGTGACCTTGTCATTCGAAGCAGCGTCAACGAGGAACGCCTTGTTCGAGATGTACTTGTCGGCGATGTATGGATCATCACAGGCTCCCGTCAACTCGACCGTGATTTGATCCGCCCGGCGAAAGACAAGCCGCTGGAATTAAAAGCCTTACCGCTTGTTCGAGAATTCCGCATCAAGACCAAAGCGCGTCGCTTCCGTATACCTCGAAAACTGCGCATGGAAATCGGCGGCGGTCGATACTTGGCCTCGTGGCAAGCGGCCGACTTCGATGACGTCGGCGATCCACCCTCGGTCGTTGCTTATCATTTCGCATCGCAAGTTCAGCAGCCAGACATACCTGTCGGCATCGTGACCCTCGGCGCTGAAAACCCACCGATCACGTGGGTCTCTCACAAAGCAATGCAAACCGCGGCTGGCTTCGAGAAGGAACGCGATGAATTGAACCTTGGCTATCCAAATTCCGACGTCTGCAAACTTGCCGTCAACGAGTACATCGACACAGTGAAGCAATACAACAAAGAAGTGGCCACGTTGTTGAAGTCAGGCGATCAAATCCCACAACAACTTGCCGCTGCCATGCCTGTTTTTCCCGAGCCATATTACAACCACTGGGTCGCCCGCACGGAAACGCCAACGCACACGTACAACTTCTGCCTGAGCCCACTGACGCCGTTCGCAATTCGCGGCGCCGTTTGGATTCCTGGCAAGGACAATATCAGCACGGACACTTTGAAGTATGTTCCTTCGTTGGAAGTTTTCGCGACGAGCCTACCAGGAATGTTTGGACAAAAAGACGTTGCGTTCTTCTATGCTCACCCGGCTGATTCGCTGGTTGAAGGAATCACAATCCCGAATCTTGATGTACCGGTCTTCCTTGAGTTCGAGAAATGGCCAAAGAGCCTCGAAAACATTGCCGTTGGACTTGGTAAGATGGCGAGAGATCGTTAGGGGACGAGGACGAATTTAAGACGGTGACTTCGCTTCGCTCAGGATAACGACCGGTTTAACGTTTTCCTCGATTCTAAATGTTGAGCGAAGTGGCAAAGTTCCATCAAGACTTTTTTGACGCGCGTCCTCTGCAGGTCCCGCGGTAAACGAATTGATCAATGATGAAAAACAAACTGCTTGCGATCACTCTCATCCTTGGGTGCGATCTAAACACAGCGAGCGCTCAGACGTTCTACAAGAACGCAAACGGGCTGTTCTCAACGCGTCCAAGCGAGACCAAATCGCTGACCAACATCAAGCGTTTCGGTCCGGTAGGAATTGGAATCGATCTGATTCAACCCACGTTCACGATGCGAATCAGTCACCTCGAAGAAGGATCGCCCGCCGCCGCGACGGGAAAGCTGCAGAAGGGACAGGTCATCGAGTCGATCAACGGCCAAAAGCTCGTCGATATCGATCCGCGGATTCAACTCGGTCAGCTTCTTGCCAAGGTCGAGGCAACAGACGGGATTCTCAAATTCAAAATCAAAGGTGAAGGTCAGCCGGTCGTCGTCAAGGTTCCTGTGCTCGGCGCATATAGTGATACTTGGCCCATCGATTGTCCCAAGTCGGACAAGATCGTGCGTGGTGTTGCCGACTATCTTTCCCGGCCTGATGCCAACAAGGGACTTGCCGGAATCGGGATGCTGTTCTTGCTCTCGACTGGCGAGGATCAGGACCTGCCGGTCGTCTGCGACTGGGCTCGCAAGGTCGCGCCACATCGCTATCCCTGGTACATCGGTTATGGTGGCATTGGTCTTTGTGAGTACTATTTGCGGACGGGCGACGAACAAGTGCTCCCAACGATTCAGGCGCTCGTCAATAACGCCGTGAAGGGACAATACCTGGATGGCTGGATGGGGCGCGGCGGTGTCAGTCCGACTTATGGCAATGGTCATTTGAACGCGGCGGGAACTTCAGTCGTCGCGTTCTATTTGCTGGCGAAAGAATGCGGCGCCGATGTGCCCGACCACGCACTGAAGGGCTCGCTGGTTCACTTCTATCGGTACGCCGGGCGTGGTGGAAATCCTTACGGCGACAACCGAACGGAGGTCGGATTCGTCGACAACGGCAAGAATGGACTGCTTGCCTTTGCGATGGCCGCGGCTGCTGCTCTCACACCTGATGGCGAGTACTCGGTCTATGCTGACGCGCGCGACGTTTGTGCGATGCAGAGTTTCTATACCACCAGCTTTATGCTTCATGGTCACACAGGCGGCGGCATCGGCGAAATCTGGCGGAGCGCGTCGATGGGGCTGCTTCGCGAGAAAAGACAGAAACACTACCGCGAGTTCATGGACAACCGGCAGTGGCATTACGATTTGTCGCGGCGTTTCGACGGATCATTCGGCATTCTTGGCGGGGCCGGATACGATAAGGAACAGTGGGGCTTGGCCTATCCGCTGGCTTACACGATTCCACGAAAAACGCTGCGCATCACGGGGGCTCCACCAACGAAGTACTCAAAGCAGTTTAAGCTGCCTAAGCAACCGTGGGGCAATGAAGCGGACAATGCGTTCCTTTCACTCAAAGCCGTTCCCGACACGGACGGAAAGCCGCAAGACCTCACGCGTGAAACTCTTGCCAATGATTCGAGCATGCAGTTTCTGCGTCGATTCCATGGAGTAAAGCAGCCAACCGACGATGTCATTCGCAAGTACATCCAACACCAAGATCACAACATCCGCTTCGTTGCGGCCAACAAAGTGTTGGGTGTCAACAGCGGCTACATCGGTTGGCGTTCTCCCGGTGGAAAAGTGCGCAAAGAACTGGCGATCGAATTCCTGAAGCACAAGGATCCGCGAGTCTGCCGCGCGATGTACTCGGCGATTGTGAAGCGCCCGGATGTGCTCAATCAAGAGATCTTCGACCTCGCGCTCGCCGCCGTAAAAGATCCAGCCGAAGCGTGGTCGGTCAAGGACTTTGCACTCCAAGTTGTTGGTCGCGCGCCGGCTGATTGGATCGTGCCACATGTCGATTTATTGCTGACTTACCTTGACCACGAAGAGTGGTGGTTGCAGAACGCCGCGCTGACCGCATTGACTCCGGTTGTTGCCGACAAGCGTACCTATAAGAAAGTGTTGCCACCGATTGGAGAACTGGTTCGACACAACCAACGCACTGCCCTCACGGCCGGCTTGATGCCAAGCATTCGATCGCGAATCAAGGCCGCTGGTCCGGAAGTACATCAACTCGCCACCGAGACACTCAAAGAAACCTACACTGGCTACGCAGGTGTGAAGACCGCACAAGGCGGCCAAGATGTTACCGCGACCTTCGATGCCCATCTGAAGTTCATCGCCAGTTCGTTGGCGGATGTGCCCGGCGGATTAGACGTGCTCTACGAAGTCGCGCGGAAACGTCAACCTGACGAGATCTTGCCTTACAAAGAGTTCTTTCTGAACGCCGATCCGAAGCTGTTTGGACCGAAACTGAAGCAAGCGATCACTCCAATTATCACTGAAGAGCTGGTCCCTGAATTCGTAGGCCGGAATCGAGTGAGATTGCGCCAACTAGCAGCGTCGGAGTTCCAATCGGGATATCCCGGCGGATCAAGAGACGCCATTGATGGACTGGTGGCCCTCTACGATCGTGCGGGCCAAGACGATTACGGATGGCAGATGTTCGCCGACCTGCGCAATGCCAACTGGTCGTATCATTCGTTCGATCCGATCTCTTCTGAACGTGTTCCATTTGATCAACTCGTCACGCGTTATCGTCCGATCACCTTGCCCGATGGCATGCAGAATTGGTTCGCCGCTGACTTCAAGCCCGCGAAGCTCAACTGGAAGAATGCCAAGAGTCCCTTTGGCCAATACATGGGCAAGCTGCCAACGCGCCCAATCCATAAGTGCGGAGCTGGTTGCACTGGCCCCGGCTGCTTCGGTGCAACGCCAATCAACACACTATGGGAAAAAGAAGTGCTGCTAATGCGCGGCACCTTCAAGATTCCGCCGATCAAAGATGGCCATCGGTATCGCATCCGAGTTAACGACGGAAACCACGTAGGCTCCGGCGGCGGCCACATCATCTACATCAACGGCAATCCCTTGATCGAGACCAAAACCTGCAACGGCCGAGGTGCTGGCGGGCTGCCAAAGGGAGCTTACATCACCAGTGAGTTCCTCGAATCATTAAGCAAGGGCGAAGTCACGATCGCCGTGATGACATTCTTGCGTTTCAACGACAAATACAAAGTGAAGCCAACTACCCGAGTGCCTCAGGGTAAGATCAGTGTCCACCTTGAACAGCAAAAGCTGCCGCCGATGGGCGACGATCTCGTACGCAAGTCAGCTACAGTTGTCGCGATGCTCTCCTCCGAATGGCAAGCCGCCCAAGACCCAGAAGACCGTGAACGCCAAGCCAGTGCCGTCAAGTTCCAATACGACGGCAAGTTTGTCCCGAACAAGAAGCTATTCGGTCAATGGAAAGCCGTCGGTGCCGTCAAGACAATCGACGAATTCACACCAAACAAGCGACTGAATACGCGAGCGTCAAAGATCGCCATGATCAATTTCAAGGACAACGGTGCAACCGACACAGCGGCGCGAGTCTGGTCCGGTGACACACTAATGGATTTGACGCGATACGAAGCACTAAAGATGAAGGTCAAGTCGATCAACAACGAAGACTATCTTTTCATCGAAGCCGGTGGCTTCAGTGCAAGAAACCGCGTTGGTTGGCAGTCACCCTGGTATGTATTGAAGAGATAGTTTAACGCCATGAAAACAACGATCACATTCGCAGCTATTGCGCTTGTTGCTAGCTCTCTTCGATCCGCCGACGTACCCGCAACGCTGCCTGATCCCGACGCCAAACCTGGTGACTCAACCAAGCCAGTCAAAGTCTACATCTTGGCAGGACAGTCAAACATGGTTGGCATGGGCAACCTGAGCGAAGCAAAAAACGTCTACACCGGCGTTTACCTCAGTTCCGATCCTGCCGTTCCTACAGGCCCGTTCCAGATCTATAAAGTCGGCAATTTCAAAGTCTCTAGCCTAAAAGTTTATCAACCTGACGGTAAGCCGACTGATGAGCCAATCGCTGAGGGGCAATTCGAAGTACCAAAACGCGGTATCTATCAACTTCATCCGGGTAATGCTACTTGTATGATGCAGCTCGACGGCAAGGATGTCGTCCTCTGTAAGGCCGTTGGCAAGCCACTCCATCGAAACGTGACTCTCGAACCTGGCAAGCGTTACTCGTTCAAGTTATCAGGCTTCAAGGGAACGCCCCCACGGTTTTGGCTGGAAAAGACCGACTTGCTAGGCAACGGTGACTTGGAAGCAGTCGCCAAACGCGAGGGAAAGTTTCCATGGCTTGTTGACAAAGAGGGAAACTGGACCGTGCGCAAAGACGTCTACTTCCAAGAAGCACGTCTTGCTAAAGACGGTAAAGGCTCACCGCTCAGCGCGACGTCAAACGGCCGATCCATTGGACCGGAACTCGGCTTCGGACATGTATTGGGGACGTTCCACGACGAGCAGGTTTTGTTGATTAAGACGGCTCAGGGAAACCGTTCGCTTGGCTTCGATTTCCGTCCACCATCCAGCGGCCGAACTGACCCCAACAACAAATTTGAATCAGCAGAATATAAATTGATGGTCGAAGGCGTCCGCAAAACGCTCGACAACATCGACAAAGTCGTACCGGGCTATAATGGCGAAGGTTATGAAGTCGCTGGTTTCGTTTGGTTTCAAGGACACAAGGATAGCTTTGCCGAACAAGCCATCGCCGAATACGAAAAGCATCTCGTCAATTTGATCAACGATGTGCGTAAAGAGTTCAAGGAACCGAAGCTCCCCGCGGTAGTCGCCACCGTCGGCTTCGGTGGACACAACATGCAGGACAAGTTTCAGCGAATACACAAAGCACAAATGGCCGTCGGGGACGCGAAACAACATCCCGAGTACGCGGGCACGGTGGCCTCGGTCGATACTCGCGACTTTTGGCGCGAGGTCGATGAATCACCCACGAATCAAGACTACCACTACAATCGCAACGCGGAGACTTACATGTTGATCGGAGATGCCATTGGCCGCGCGATGGTTGGTTTGCTTGACGGCAAAGCCGAACCGCTTCCGCTGACGCCTCGTCCAAGACGTACGGCTGGACAGCAGACAGCCGAGCTATCCGAGGAAGAGAAAGCTGCCGCACAAAAAGCCCTAAGGCCAATTATCCTTGATGGTATCGCAACATCTTACATCGCTAGTCCTCGGTACAAAAAATCTCTTCTGCAAGAAGCCAATGGCGAGCGACCACAGCGATTCAATCAGTTCCTACGCGGGTCGATGTTTGGTCTACTCAACTGTTATTGCGCGGCGGGAATTGACGATTACGAGTGGCACGTATTCGGCCCCGATCTCAACAAAGCCGAGTGGGATTACTTTAGCTTTGATCCACCGGAGGAATTGGACAAGACGAAAGGTAACCGCTACCGCAAAGTGACGTATCCTGCAGGGATGACGAATTGGACCAATCCCAAATTCAATCCCGTCAAAGCAGGTTGGAAGCAAGGCCTACAACCTTTCGGTCAGATGGATGGCAAACTTGCACCAGTTTCAGCTTCCTGCACATCACCATTCTGCCGCTGCGGTGAGAAGCCCAAAACGCTTTGGGAAAAGGAAGTCCTTCTGATCCGCGGCACACTCGACATACCACCGTTGAAAGAGGACCACCGTTATCGCATCGTCCTCGGCGGAGCGGCTCATGTGAATTCGGGCGAGGGTTACGCCATCTACATCAATGGAAAGCTGCTTGCCGAATCCAATCGCGGCGTCGCAGTACGTCAAGGCGGCCAACCGCGCGGCGCTCACATCTACGTCGATTTTCAAAACGAATTCAAAGGTGGTAAAGTCACGATCGCTGTCAGCAGCTTTCTACGTTACAACCACCCCAGGATTAAACCTTTTCCACCACGTGGGCACCTGACTTTGCAGCTCGAAGAGCAGAAGCTTCCTACCCAACTGATCCTCGGACAGGAAAATATCGCGGAGTAAAGCGAAAGCTGATTCTCAACATTGATTTAGCTTTCCCACAAGATGAGTAACCCGGTGTCTCGAAAAGTATTTATCTCGTCGCTTGGACAATTCTATCCTGGTGAACCAGTTTCGAACGAAGAAATGGAATGTCGTCTCGGGCAGGTTGGAGAGAGACCGTCGAGGCTTCGAGAAAAGATTCTTCGTCAGAACGGGATTCAACATCGCCATTATGCGATCGATGAAAACCAGCAGACATTCATCTCGAATGCTCAAATGGCTGCCAATGCCGTTCGCGATGCTGTTCAGCGAACGCATTTCGAGTTGGAAGACTTTCCGTTGTTGGTTGCTGCGACGTCTCAAGGAGACGTTCCTCTGCCAGGATTCGCCAGTATGGTCCATGGCGAGCTGGAGATGCCACCCTGTGAGATAGCGACACTCCATGGAATTTGTGCCAGCAGTGTCGCGGCACTTCGTCATACGCAACTCGCGATCAGCGCGGGTGAATTTGACCGCGGCTTGTGCATCGCTAGCGAGTTTCCCAGCCGATTACTGAAAGGATCGCGTTTTGAAGCTCAGGGTTTTGGCGACGAAAAGAGAATTCCTTTCGAGACCGAATTTCTGCGTTGGATGTTGTCGGATGGTGCCGGTGCGTTTGTTGTTAGTGACCGTCCAAATGAAACCGGTGTGTCGCTGGAGATTGAATCGATCGTACTGAAGTCATACGCCGGCCAGTGTCCACCTTGCATGTTCGTTGGGAACAAGGAAGAAGTGGTCGACGCGACCTCAAGAGGTTGGCTCGACTATCCATCCTACGAATCCGCGGCAGCAGCAGGAGCAATCAACCTCCATCAGACAATCAACCTGTTAGAAGACATCGTCAGAAACTGCGTTAATGGTGTTTTCGAACTCGTAGAGAACGGATTGCTGGAACCCGATTCGATCGACTGGTGGGTCACACACTATTCGTCTCATCTGTTCCGAGAGCAAGCATGCGAGCTTTTTGCCCGCGGTGGCCTGCCGATTCCTCAAGAGCGAATCTTCACAAACCTGTACGAACGTGGAAATGTCGGTGCCGCCGCCTTTCCGCTAATGCTTGAAGAGTTGCTCAGCAGCGGCCGGCTTGAGGCTGGTCAACGGCTCTTGTGCATCATTCCTGAGAGTGGGCGTTTTCTGTTCGGCTACGTCATTCTCAAAGTGGTCACCGCTGAAGCATCGTATTCGCCTTTAGCAACGACTTCGCAAGAAACTCACACCACGGAACCAACAGAAGCTCCAGACATCAAGACAAGTGGAGGCCCACTCGAAGAACACCTTGTCCGCCAGCTCGCCGGAGTCTGGTCAGAGTTCGAGAACCGATTGCTTAAGACGCCGATCATCCGAAAGATGTATGAAGGCCGCATGACCTTGAACGACTACCAAGAGTTGTTGTTCAATTTGAGACAACAGGTCATCGATGGATCGCGATGGATTTCCCGCGCGGCATCTAATCTAACCGCGGATAACTTCGCAATACGGTCGGCATTCATTGGCCATTCCAGTGACGAACATCGCGACTTCGAAATGATCGAGCGCGACTATGTTTCAATTGGTGGCCGACTGGAAGACATCCAATCCGGCAAGAAAAACATAGGAAGCGAAGCTCTTTCCGAATTCATCCTGAGTCGAGCCAGCCGAGAAAATCCGTTCGACTTGATCGGGGCGATGTTTATTATCGAAGGTCTGGGACGCCGTGTTGCCAGAAAGTGGGCCGAACGGATTCGTGATCAATTGAACCTGGAAGATCGCCAAGTCTCTTTCTTGATGTATCATTCCGAAAGCGATGATATTCATTTTCAGCGACTGGACGCCGCAGTACAGTCCGGAGTGCTGACGGAACCGTTGGTCGAAGACATTGTCAAGACCGCGAAAGTGGTCGCTCGATTGTATGTGCTGCAACTTGAGGAACTCGGACAATTCTAATGACCTCAACCGCCTCCGAAACGACCGATAATTCACCCAACACGCCCACTCCAACGGATGCAGCGACGCGGTTGGCAGACATCAGCCACGACCCGCGAGATCCCAACCCATGGGTTGCCTTGTATTTGGATACCAGCGTCCCGTTTCATCCGCACGCCAAAGCTGCAATTCTGATCGATAGCAGCTCGCGGTCGCGCCAGTTTCTGCTTCCCATCATCCGGCCGTTTTGCAGATTGGGGATCTGTTTTCTGAAGATACTCAAGACATTTGTGCCCAATGCGATTGCATCGTCGTGGCTGTTGCACCATTCCATCTATCTTGGACTGAAGTGGTTTGTCTCGCCGTATGCAAACTATCTGATCATGCGGCACTTCCACATGGCCTCGGAAATCCTGAAATTCGTCGCAGACAACGCACGCGGCGTCGACATTGAACTGTCTCCGCTGCATCCAGAAAAGCTGCGAGACCTAGTTGACGATGTCTTTTTGAAGCATGACCTCAACATTTACAACTTCATCATCAACATCAACAAACAACTGAACGAGCAAGACATCGAGCTGGAGCCGATCGATCCACTGAACTGCGACTGCATTACTGACGGTGAGTTTGCCATCGAACGAATGCCAACAGGATGGCTCAACATCATTGACCTCGAGTCGGCGATCGAGATTTATACTCCCATGTATCAATTGCTGCTGACCGACAGCGACTTCTGGCGAGCATGCAATTCACTCCAACTCGATGAAACGATAGCCCTCTACGCAACAACATTAATGGGCGATCACAGATTCCTCGGCCTGGTGAATAATCGTCATCCGATCATCACAGAATCAACACTCGGAGCCGCCCATCGACTGATGCTACACGGCCTAGCCGTTGAGTTACTGCACGCTCATCTGGTGAAGCATAAGCGGTTACAAGCAACGCATACTCCGTAGCTGGCAAGTCGTCGTAGCCGGCGGCTTGCGCGATAAACGTCAATCTACGGACGCACCTCTGGCAAGTCGCGCTTCTTTCTCTTCTTATGACAGTAGTCACTCGTCTTGCTAGCATTTCAGTGTGATCTCGAATGCAGCGAATTCTTAGTTCAATTCTTCCATCAGACAACGTTCATTACGAGGACGACCAATGCAGTGTCAGTTTCAGGCCGGTGATAAGTGGGTGGCTGCGAACTTTTCGATCGCCAAAATCCACACGACGCCCAACGAGCTCTGTGGCAACGTCGATCTGACGGTCTCTTGCGACCCGCCCCTTGAATTCAAGGCCATGGAACCGTATCTGCGTCTCCGAGTTGCTGGTGACTCTGGCTTAGCCGACATTCTCGGTTACGGCAAGAAGCCAGACGGCCTGGAATTGATTTTCACTTCAGAGTGGGTCAGCGACAATTTTGAATTGCCCGAATCTGTTGAAGTCGTCTGGACTGAATCAGGAGAAGAAGTGCTCGGGAGCTTGGATTTCGAAGAAGCGTCCGACGACGGCGAGCACTCCACGGAAGAATCTGGTTCAGGCTGTGCTGCTTCCGTCCTCTTGATGGCTGTTCTGAGTGGGGCGGCGATCAGCGTGATGCTGTAAGCGCCGATCAGCTAAACAACATGAGACTGCAATGCACAACGATTGACGAGGACTTGCAGAATGTCACGAGTCGCCGTTGCTCTTCGGCCTTTTAACCTCGACGACTTTGACCGTCGGTCGTTTGGGCTTCTTCCGTTTCGGCTGACGGTGTTCTTTCTCGGCCAGTTCCAACGTTGCTCGTAGAAACGAAGGAATCCGACCACGAGCATCACTAGCAACACGTTTTCCACGAAGCCGAAGGTGCTGCGTTCGATCAACGACACGAAGCACAGTAGCGTCATCGCTAATCCGATCCGCAGCAACACGTTGTCGTGGTATAGGCATCCAACCAGGACGGCATAGACCGAGTATCCAAACATTGCCGCTACAGCAAAGACGACGGGCAACAGCCCCATCTGAATCGGCGTCAGCAAGAGGAGTGTCATCAAGCCCGTAAGTAACAACAAGATGCCGCTAAGCAAAACGTATCTTTCGGCGGCGCGAGTACGATCGTTCTCAAGCCGGATGGCGACACGATCGAATTGCTTGCGAGCGACCAGGAATGACATCACCAACAGCAGTGCGACGAACACATGGCCCCAATAAGCCTAGTGTGATCTTTGATACATGCTGATGGGACGAAAGATGTCGTGTTGCGGGTCGAGCAGCACGCAAACGACCTTAATTGCCAGCAATACCTTTGCGATGTGCTTCATCGGGCTGTCATACCGAAGGCCATCGGGCTACGAAAAATACTCGTCATCATCCAGAAGATCATTTTCCGTGATGATGCGGTGACCGTTATTGCTGAGAACTTCCAGACCTTGGTCAACTTCTTCGACGCCCAACGCAATCGCACCGTGACCTCGGCGACGATAGAGCAGCGGGTACGTGTAAAGAATGTTGACTTCCGCTTCGAGCAAAGTGTTGCAAACGGTGACATACGGTTGAGGCTCGTCCGGCAATTCCACGCCGATAACGTCACTCTCATAAAACGGAAAGCTCGACAATTTGAACAGTTCCTGCCCGCGTTCAAAATTGTTGACCATAACTCGAATGATGGCACAGTCCGCCGAATCAACAATACTCAGCGCGATGATTCTTAGGTCGTAGCGTTCCAAATGCCGCAGCAGTTCATTGAGTTGACCAACTTTGTTTTCTAAAAACACGCAGAACTGTCGGAGACAGGGCCAATCTCGCCCGCGCAGCGTATCGGTTTCGTTAACTTCGCCGTCGCCAAATCCCATTGACATGGTCCGAGTCTCCGTCTTATACCCATCGACCGTTCGACTTCGTGCGTGCGTCGGCGACCTTCGCACGGCGGCCAGCAGTTGCACTCAACTCGTTGAACGAAAGGACTTTATGTGAAAAGGCAAAACGCGTCAACAAGGGGTTGTCGTAACTGTCTCGCAAAGAGAAGCCTGGCTTTTCGCAAAAGCCGGGCTTCTAAGAATAAGGGAATCTTCTGTGATCCGCACTGCGTTCTTCGACATGGGCAACGTACTGACGTTCTTTTCACACGAGCGAATGTGCCAACAAGACGCCGAGGTCTGCGACAGCGATGCCACCGAAATCGCTCGCATTTTCTTCGAGACGACTCTCGAGACAGACTTCGAATGCGGTCGAGTATCTAAGCAGCAATTTCACCAGCGGTTTGAAGAGGAACTCGGCCACAGCGTCGACTTCGAGCGTCTCGAGCATGCCGGTTCTGACATCTTCAGGTTGAATGAAGAGATCCTGCCGGTCCTGGATGAACTCAAGTCACGCGGCATCCGGCTCATTGTCCTGTCGAACACCAACGCATCTCACGTCGATTTCATCCGTGCCGAGTTTGATTTGCTGCACCGATTCGATGATTACGTGTTCTCACACGAAGCCGGCGCGATGAAGCCGGACGCGGCGATTTATGACGTCGCTCTGAGCAAAGCGAATTGCGAAGCGAATGAATGCTTTTATACCGACGACATCGAAGCGTACATCTTGGCGGCGCGCGAGTTTAACATTCAGGCCGAAGTCTTCACCGACGTCGCAACGTTAAAGCAACACTTAACGGATCGCGGCGCATTGTAGCCTGTGCTATCCGCGCAACGCCGCGTCGAAGAATTCGCGGAGCAGATCTTCAGGGTAAAGGCAGAACGAGTACTCTCGATCGTTCAGAATGGCGTTGGCAGCATCTTGACTTTTTAGCTCATCGAGCCGTCGCTCGGTCTCGCCCCGTTTCGAATCCAGTTTCGTGGCAAGCTGTTCGTTGATGGAACGAAGCTCTTGATAACGCTTCCGACGTTGACCTCGTTGCTCGAGATATTCTTGTCGAGTTTGCGTTTGGCTCTTGCTTTGATGTTGCTCAGCGATCAGTTCGCGTTTGCGGGCGATCAGTGAGTTGGTCTCGTCGACGAATCGCTCGGGCTGGTACTTCAAGCGGCGCAGTTGATCTTCAACCTCCAACAGCTCTTTCGTGACATTGGATTCGACGTCGCGGAATGGCAAGTGGATCGTTGCGGAAAGCGTTGCGAATTTTGGGGCCGTGAAACCATAAAACCGATCGATGATTCGGTCGGTCATTTCGTCGTACTTGGCCCCGCCGATGCCATGGATGAACATGTCGGAAAGTGCCACGCGAGCAAACAGCGTTGTTGTCAAAGCCCGCGTTCGCAAATGGAATTGTTTCTTGGGCAGCTCTCTCAACGCTTCGACGGCACAGCAAGCGTCCATCTTTGGGGTCAGCGGCAGTTCGGCAATCGTCTCGCCGTCCACAGCCAACAAAACGTGTCGCTCTGCTTGTTTAGCGAATAGTCGACCGCGACGCTTTTCATTGGTCCGCCAGATCCAGAAAGGCGCCTCGATCCAATCACCGTCTTGCTCCAGCGGAGGGACGGGGTGCGTCCGACTGCGAATGCGATTGACTTGCTTGTACTGAGCCAAGATTTCGTTGTGGGCCTCTCGAAATCGTTTCAAATTCGCAAGCAGGTGACCGGTAAACCACAGGAAAGGGTCAAGCTGGCACATGTGGCTGATGGGCAACTCCAGATTACCCGCACCCCAACGTCGCTCGAGCAAACTTCGCGCGCCGCTGAAGCAATCTGCCAATCGATGTCCACTCTCGGCAAGCCGTGAGACGTCAGTCCAAACTTCAGGCAACAATGGCTCGAAACCCCAATCGCCGAGTGTCTCGGATACGCGGTCGGGAAAACTGGCAAATAGCTGCTCTGATTCAATCCGCGCCTCTTCCCACGGCTGAGTAGAACGCACACCATCCAATGACACGCGCTCAAAACTGGGACGCTCGAGCGTTCCTGTCGGCACTCGCATCTCTAAAGACGAGACGGTGTCGTTGTCGACGATCAAGTTCAACCCAACGCCACCTGATCGATCAGCCACGTGATGAGTGGCCAGGTTCTTGACCAACACGCCCGGATGAAATAGTGACGGTTGATGACCGGTCACGACCACACTCTCGGGCAGTCGTGCCGGCGAGGCGATTTGGTCAACGGGGCCAACAACAGTTTGCGTGTATCTTGCAGCGGCCGATAAGACGACTTGCCGTGACCACGTTCTTAAGTCGCCCAGTGACTTGCCTTGGATCTTGACGTCGGCGTTGCCGTAGACGGCTTGGTTTGCTGCGACGTCCTTGACGACTTGTGCCAAGTCAGGAAGCGCATACAACGATCGATTCGCGCGGGGGACGCGAAGCTGTTGGCGTTTCCAAGGCAAACCGGAATTTGACATTTTGAATTTGGCTCGAGTGGGCAACGCAAAGCGACCAGACGTCGACTCAACAAGGAACTGCAATCTCTCGGTTCAAGACGTCCATGTAGTGAGCCAAACGTCGATTGGCGTCGTCTAAAGAGCCACCGAAAGAGCGTTCTTCGTCCAGATAGACCAACGGCACCGGATACTCGACCACTTTCAGACCAAGCCGCGCGATTTGCACCCAAACCGGAATCGGCATTGCATAACCCAATTCCGTGACTCCCAGGTTTTCCAGCGCGACGGTTCGGTAGGCCTTAAAACCGCAGAACGAATCCGTAATTCCAAGCCCCAGCCGTTCGTTCAGTTCTTGGGTGATCTTCATATTGATCCGGCGACGATCTTCGGGCGGGATGCTATCACCGTCGAATTCCGACAGATAGCGGCTGCCCGAGACGATATCGACGGGTTCGCCAACTTCCGGATAGATTCGGCTTGCCAACTCAGGGATCAATTGAGGCTGATGCTGGCCATCACAGTCAATGGTGACCAAAACGTCGTATCCATGGTCAATTGAATACTGAAAGGCCGTGCGAAGCGCTCCGCCGTAACCTGTGTTATTGTCGTGGGTTACAACATGAATTTCCTCTTGTTGGGCAAGGATATCAGCAGTGCCATCGGACGAGCCATCGTCGACTACAAGGATCTCGTCACAGTGCTGCCGCACATGGTCAAGCACTTCGGCCACGTGGTCCGCTTCGTTGAATACTGGCAATGCTGTCAATACGCGTGGAGACATCGATGAATTCTGATCTTGAGGGCCGCAAACGAGCCACTCCAACTGCGGCTGCATGCTTGGGGAAGGACGTCATTCCATTGACAATCCTTCATTCTAAACTGACGCCCTCTGAAGTCAAACCGAGCGACACCTGATCGAATTCCACACCAATAGCCGATGACTGGCGTTCCGTCATACATTCGCTATGGTAACTGTTTGCGATTGCAGACGGACGCCAACAAAACAAGCTGCCTAATCGAGAGATTTTCATGACACAAGAAAACAAAGTAGCACTCATCACGGGAGCAGGATCTGGTATTGGTCGAGCATGTGCGGTGACATTGCTCAAACAAGGATATTCTGTCGTGCTCTCAGGCCGGCGAGCCGAAAAGCTTGAACAGACGATTGCTGCTGCTGGCGAGGTCAGCGGCCAGACGTTGGCAGTACCATCAGACGTGGGCAATCCCGATTCCGTTAATGAGGTGTTCGAGAAGACGCAGCAAACTTTCGGGCGGCTGGATGTCCTCTTCAACAATGCGGGCATGGGAGCCCCCCCACTGCCGCTCGAAGAGTTGAGTTATGAGCAATGGAAGGCCGTCGTCGATGTCAACTTGACCGGCGCCTTCCTATGCACTCAGGGAGCGTTTCGATTGATGAAAAACCAAGACCCTATGGGCGGGCGTATCATCAACAACGGATCGATCTCGGCAACGACTCCACGTCCGAATTCGAGTCCCTACACGGCAACCAAACATGCCATCACCGGCTTGACAAAATCGACTTCTCTGGATGGTCGCCACTTCAATATTGCCTGTGGGCAAATCGACATTGGCAACGCAGCCACGGAGATGACAGAACGAATGAAAGACGGCGTGCCACAAGCGAATGGTACAACGATGGTCGAGCCACGAATGGATGTGCAACACGTTGCTGACGCCGTGGCCTATATGGCTAGCTTGCCTTTGGATGCCAATGTGCAATTCATTACCGTCATGGCAACCAAGATGCCATTGGTGGGCCGCGGCTAAATACCTTGCACTATGAGTGATCATCCCGAAAACAATTCGGCTATCGAAGTTCAAGGTCTTTCGAAGACGTACAACGTTTACGTCAAGAAAGAAGGACTGCGGGCATCCGTGCGCGGATTGTTTCATCGCGAGTTCAAACATGTGCATGCGGTTGCCGAAATTAGTTTCCGCATTCAATCGGGCGAGATGGTCGCGTTCCTTGGACCTAACGGAGCAGGCAAGACGACAACCTTGAAGCTATTGTCAGGGCTAATCTTTCCAACTGGCGGCGATGCGACTGTTCTTGGCCATAAGCCATGGAAGCGTGAGAACGCTTATAGACGTCGCTTTTCGTTGGTCATGGGCCAAAAGAATCAACTGTGGTGGGACCTTCCAGCACAAGAGTCGTTCCGATTGCACAAGGAGATTTACCGCATCGAAGAGACCGCGTTTCGAAAACGCATGGATGAACTCACTGATCTGCTCGAGGTTCGCAGCCTTGTCGGGCAACCCGTTCGGGAACTGTCACTTGGCGAGCGAATGCGGATGGAGTTAATCGCGGCTCTCTTACACAGCCCCGAGGTCCTCTTGCTGGACGAACCCACCATCGGCTTGGATGTCGTTTCTCAGCGGCGTGTGCAGGACTTTCTGAAGTACTATCAGGCAGAAAGAAAGATCACGGTCATCCTGACCAGTCACTACATGAAAGATGTGGAAGCGTTGTGCCAACGCGCAGTGATCATTAACGAGGGAGAAATCAAACACGACGGTCCACTGGCGGAAATCATTGATCGCTTCAGCCAAAACAAAGTGATCGAGTTGCAATTCGCTGGCTCCGAAGTCCCCCAAGAACTCAACTCCTTCGGCAATGTGTTCGACGTCTCGCCGCCACGAGCAAAGTTGGAAGTGCCGCGGGCTCGAATTCCCGAAGTATTTACGGCGCTGCTTAGCAAATTCGATATCGAAGATGTCGCCGTCCAAGACCGACCGCTGGAAGAGGTGATTGCCGAGATGTTCACTTCCAGCTCGAATAAATCGTAGAATGGTGACTGAGCATGAGTAACGACGCGATCTGGGATGCGCGAGTAGACTTAGCGGCGACGTTTCGTTGGGCCGATCGACTTGGTCTCAGCGAGGGAATCTGCAATCACTTCAGCTTGGCTGTTCCTGGTCAAGACGATCAGTTTCTCATCAACCCGCAAGGACTTCACTGGTCCGAAATCACCGCCAGCGATCTGATCATTGTCGACCTGGCAGGCAACTTGATCGAAGGCAATCACGAGGCCGAGCCAACGGCATTCTTTATCCATTCGAGAATTCATCTCAGCCGTCCATCGGCAAAGTGCGTTCTGCACGTCCATGCACCGTATTCGACTGCGTTGTGCTGTATTGACGGGGGCAAGATTGAGTGGTGCAGCCAGAACTCGCTGAGATATTACGGCCGAATCGCTTACGATGACGAGTACAACGGCTTGGCGCTCGACGCGAGTGAAGGAGACCGCATTTGTTCGAACATGCAAGAAGCCGACATCTTGTTCTTAGCGGCTCACGGCGTCATCGTCACGGCCGAAAACTTGGCGCTCGCGTTTGACGATTTGTATTACTTGGAACGCACCGCAATGAATCAGGTGCTGGCGATGTCAACAGGCCGCCCACTTAAGCAAATCTCACACGAAATCTGCCAAGAGTCCTTCCGCCAAATCCAAGCCGACCGACAACAATCGTACTCACACATAGAAGCCATCCGCCGAGTCCTGATGCGCGAGTGCTCCGAGTTCGCTGAATAAGCAAAGGGACATCTGAAGTTCCTACGTCAGCCACTTCCTTCTGCCGCAGATTGCACATGCAAAGTATCCCAGGGATCGTGCCGCAGGCAAAGCGAGATACAAACAATGTGCTTCCTCTTGCTGCGTCTCCCCGATGGGAGTCGCGGACCTTGTGCCGTGACCCATACCGAGATTTCATTCCCGTTGTTGTCCGCTGACAACACAGTGACTGACCACGTACCGCTAAGTTGCGACGTGAATGGAAGTTCTGATTGTCCCAGTTCCTGCTCGAGTGCGCCGGGCTTAACCGCAAATCCACTGAGATTGAAAATGCCAGAAAATGGAGCACGCGTCGGGTGAGGGGACTCTTTCACATCGAACACGAAATTGACACTTGAAATCTGTCGTGTGTAGTGGTGTTCGCTAAGAGTGATGCCCAGCGCATCGTAGTAGTGCTTCTGGTTGTTGCGGTGGCCGAATGGCGCGGGCGTCGGCGATCCATCTTCGATTCGATCTGGAATGCCGAAGATGTCATAAACGTTGAAGGATGCCCGGCTTCATGGATACGGACACCATTCAGGGTGACAGCGTGTGTCGATATATCGATCAAGGCTTGACTACGGGACATGATTCTAAATGGCTCGAATTACTTGAGCTCAACGGCTCACCATCTCAACGGGCTCAACGTCCATACGTCGCAAAAGTAGAGTGTGATATGGACGATCACTCCCACAGCACCGAGTCCAGACAGCACAGTCCCGAGAATCCAATTCGGAAATCGACGCCACTTGAAATGGTAGCTAAAAGACCACCAAAAAGGCGCATAATAGAATTCTCGCTTGCCGGTTTTCTCATAGGCGATTCGCAAATACCTGAGATCGGAAAACACCAGGATTAATCCGTTTGTGAGCAATGCCAGAAACAACGCGATGAGGAAGTCGACAGTAACTGCCGCCAACGCAAACATCGCGAGTGCAGATATCATTGCCGCCATGGCAGCTAGCCAGCTATAGATCTGATACGGAAACATAACGATCGCCACCGATTGGATTGTTACTCATCATCGGAACTCGAAAGCGATGTTGCACTAGGCGAGTCAGGACGTTTCGATTTTCTCGATTTCGTGTCGCATCTTTCGACCAATGACGAATTCCATGTGCTTTAAGTTATTCAGTTGACCATTGCACAAGGGACTCGACATGTTGATCCGCACACTTTTTTCGACATTGCGAAGACTGAGCACATCAGGCAAAAGAACTCGCAGACCAAGACAACCAAGCACGGTCGCTGTCGTCGGTTGTGAACATTTGGAAGATCGCAAGTTACTCACCACTGTCGATCTCAATATTCCTGTTGTACAGGAAAGCGACGCTCGCGCCCAATCTCAACAGAACCAAGCTGCGGCGCCAGCCGAGATCGACGCTGCTTTCGCGGCTGAAGCAAACATGCAGCAAATCGGACTGCTACTTCCCGCCGTTCAGAAAGTAAGAAGTGCGGCAGCCGAGTCACCTAACGTTGATGATTTTGCTGCTGATGTCGAAACACAAGAAATCGGGCTGCTACTTCCGGCCGTTCAAAAGGCGCGGTAGGATCACGGACGGCTTTCCGTTCCGTAACAAACCAACAGTAGTCTGAACATTTCACTGCGCGTGCTTCATAAGAATCTCGTCACACAGATCGTTCACTGAAGTTTCGCTTTCTTGGTGAAGCACGGTCATTCCGAATACTTCAGCTTCTTGTTTGATTAGATCGTAATACCACAGCGATGCAGTCCACGAAGAGTTTACAAGTGGCATCCCTGCCAAGCTTCCTTATGATAGGAGCGAATACACAAAAGACATGGGGATGAAGTGCTTGCGCATCGTTTCGTGTGTTTCGTCACTTTCGTGGTTGCCAACCATTACGGCGTTTCGCGTTTGGTGACAGATTCACGGCCTTCACCAAAATCGCGGAATTCTAGCTTCGGAATATCGTCCTGAGCCAGTAGGCGTTTTGACTCTTCCAGCAAAAAGTTCGGGTCCTGGAAAGGCTCGTAGCTGATGTCTTGCCAACGGATTAGGCCTTGCTCGTCGATTAAGAACGTGCCGTGCAACGACGTTTGCTCAAAGTCATCGAAGACTCGCCAGCTCTTGAAGACATCCAACTTCTCGTTCGAGACAAGTGGGAAGGGAAACTTACCTTCGAAATTATCGATCGACTCCTTCAGATCTTCTTGTGAATCTGTACTGATCGCGATTAACGAGATACCCGCTTCCTTGAATTTCTCGGCAGCGGGAGCGAAGGCTCGCAATTGCTCGGCACAATGAAGGCATCCGTATCCCAAGTAGAAAATGACAACGACGGGCTTACCTTTGAATTGGCTCAGAGTCCATTGCTTGCCCATGTTGTCAGCGAGTTTCCAATCGGTAGCGGCTACTGGTTGCCAGCGGAAAGGTCCCAGCGAATCGAGCTCTGGTCGCTTGCCGAAATCTTTCGGACGATCTTGTGATTGACGCCAGTCTTCTGGCAAGTCCAGCTCTTTGGCAATCGGCGCCAAACGCGCGAACACACGGTTTCCGAATTGAATTGAACCGGACATCGCCTGCAAGTCTTCAAAAGCGGCTCGCGCCTCATCGACTTTGCCAGCGTGCCATAGAACTTCGATTTTCGCGGCCAGTGGCTGAACGCGTTTTTTTCGAGAGTTCATGGCCGGTGTCATCGTTTTGATGGCCAAGTCCTTCTGCCCGGAAAGAACCTGCGCTCTGGCCAAGAGAAGGGTGTCGACAGATCCTTGCTTCAGCAAGGTCGCTGCCGCTTTATAGTCTCCTTCTGCCATTGCCTTGTGACCTTTGATCGCGGCAATCGCGGCTTTGACAGGTTTTGTTGGGTCGGCGGGCGGACGGAGAGTTGGTTTCTTAACTGTCGGCTTCTTGGTGACCGGTTGTTTTGGTTCGGGCAAGGCCGGTGGCGGATCTCCGTTATACTTGGCCAATTCCGCTTTCCGTTTAGCCTCTTCCGCCTTTCTTTTGGCTTCGGCGGCCGCTTTCTTTTTCGCTTCTTCGTCAGCCTTGCGTTTGGCTTCTTTGGCGTCGATTTCGGCCTTCTTCTTGACGGCTTTTTTGAGGTGCACGTCAATCTTCGCGAGCACTTCATCGACCTTTTCAGTCTGCTTTGTCTCCGCGTAGGCAATGCCGAGGTAACGAAGTCGTTTGAGTTGCTGAGACTCATCTTTCGTGGGCGCCAGGTAAGCTTGATTGCAGAGCGTGATCAAGTCGTCCCAAAGTTCGTAACGATACAGTTCGTCAAACAATCTGGTTCGGCCATAGCTGGCGCTGCCGCGTTTCAATGTGTTGTATTTGGGATGCCGAGGCAGCTCGGTCATGTTCATGGCCAAATCGATCGCATCGCGCCATCTTCCGACGTGGCTCAGGCTTCGGATGAGCCACTCATTGTTGTGAGCGTAGTTGTGGATCTGATCGGGCATCACATGATCGCGCATCATGTTGGCGTGGTCGGTGCGAGCCGAGGCTTCTTGTTGCCAAGCCGCATCGGAATGACGCAGCAGCTTGGCATAGATATGCCCCGGCATGTGCCACATGTGTGCGATGTCGGAAGCGGCCTGACCGCACTTGGCAGCCGAATCCAGTGCCTTGGCGGCATCTTTCCTATCCCATAAATGGATCCGAAAGTGATGCACGGGATGCATCGGCTGCTTGGTCAACACTGCCTTCAAGGTGTTGTCGACATCCTCGTAGCTGATCTTCAAGACGCTACGATTTCGATACATCGCATACGCGGCCATCGCCTCCACTTCCAAAACGTCTGGGAATTTGGCCGAGATGTCTTTCAGCGCCGCCACGTAATCTTTGACTTTGTCGGATTTCTTTTTCTTGCCAGTGACATAGGCGTTCAAAGCATCGATCAAGCGGCCTTCCAATTCGCTAGCTTTGTCTTTGCGGCTAACGGCTTCTTTGATAAACCCAGTGGCCCGCTTCGTGTTGCCGATATTGGCCCGAGCCATTCCCCAATACGCAATCGCACAGTCGGGGTCGAGCATCGCAGCTTGCCGAAACGAGCGTTCGGCCTCATACCGCCAATATCCGTGAACCTGCCCGATCCCTTGATTGACGAATTGCTTGGCCAACGCCACATCGGAGGTCGTCGGAAAATCGACGATCCCCGTGCCCTTCATCAACATCGCCTTCTGCCGAGGGCCCTCATTAAAGACCTCGCCATGGATCGAGTGGCCCGCTTTCAGCGCCGGCTCTTGCTTTTCCTGAGCAATCACAACATTGGTCAGGAAAACGAGCGGAATCGTCAACAGCCAACCGCTTCGACCCTGTCGCCCACGAACAGAATCCAGAAGAGACAAACAATATCGGTACAGCGTCGATTGCGTGATCATTTCGAGTTCCTAAGGGACGAGTCATCCTTTTTCGACAGCATCAATATATTGTCCACTGGACTGAGCAGTTCGGCAAGCTTCAGCTTAAGTTGGCGAGCTTGGGTTGCGCTCAAGGATTCTTGCCCACTTGAATCAGATGGACGCCCGAGCTACCGTAAATCTCTTGCGAAAACTGCATCTAGCATTCATACAACTCGATCAATAGAGTCATACGAATATGTCCACGAATCTCATTCGCTTTTCAATCGTTGCTTTGGCGTTGTTCTTTAACGTCGCTTCGGCGCAATCAGCCGACTATCCGCTGAAGCCGGTGCCTTTCAATAAGGTAAAGATGACAAGCGACTTCTGGCGGCCTCGGCTGGAAACTCAGCGCAAGACGCTCGTTCCATTTGCGTTCGAGCGCACGCAACCGGGCGTCGAACACTTGAAGGCGGCCCGCGACTTTCTTGCTGGCAAGAAAGTCGAAGACCATCGAGCTCACCGATTTATCGATTCTGACTTGTACAAGGTTATGGAAGGTGCCGCGTATCTGCTTCAATTGCGAAGCGACCCGGAACTGGAAACGCAAATCGATGAACTTGCTAGCATCATCGCAGGAGCACAACACAAGAACGGATATTTGTATCCGTCGCACACGACGGGTGCAGGCTCTGCGAAACACATGATGGGAGACAAACCTTACACGTTTATCGTCCACAGTCACGAGCTATACAACGTTGGCCATATGTACGAAGCAGCGATCGCGTATTATCGGGCGACCGGAAAAAAGACGCTGTTGGACGTTGCCGAGAAGAGTGCTCAGCACATAAACAAAGTCATCTTCGAAGGAGATCCGGAATACAACAAAGGCAAGCCGATTCGGCAAGCTCCCGGTCATCAAGAGATGGAATTGGCGTTGGTCAAACTTTATCGAGTCACTGACAAGAAGCTGTATCTCGACATGGCTCGTAAGTTTCTCGAAATTCGCGGGATGACTTACGTCCCCGATGGCGAAGGAGTGATGGCTCCGACGTACGCTCAGCAGCACGCTCCCGTCACGAAACAGAAAGAAGCAGTTGGACACGCCGTGCGAGCGACTTATTTGTATTCCGCAATGGCCGATGTCGGCACGCTAACCGGTGAGCCGGCGTATGGAAAAGCTCTGAACAACATCTGGGGCAATATCACCAACACCCGCATGCACATCACCGGTGGACTTGGTGCGGTGCATGGCATCGAAGGTTTCGGGCCGAAGTATGAACTCCCAAACGCGGATGCTTTCAACGAAACCTGCGCCGCTGTTGGCAACGTGCTGTTTAACTATCGCATGTTCCTGCTGCACAAAGACGCGAAGTATCTCGACGTTGCCGAAGTCGCACTTCTGAATAACGTCTTGGCCGCCGTGAACTTGGAAGGCAATCGATTCTTCTACGTGAATCCGCTCGATGCGGACGGAAAGTACCCATTCAATCACGGAACGGCTGGACGAGCCCCGTGGTTCGGAACGGCATGTTGCCCGTCGAATATGGCGCGACTCGTCCCGCAAGTGCCGGGTATGACATATGCACATGACACCAAGAATCTCTACATCACGTTTTTTGCGGAAAGCCAGACGAGCGTTGAATTGAATGACACCAGCGTCAAGGTCGAGCAGAAAACGGCTTACCCCAACGATGGCGAGATCAGCGTCTCCATCAATCCAGCGAAGCCGACCAAGTTTAACTTGCATGTTCGCATTCCCACCTGGGCTCAAGATCGATTCGTGCCCGGCGACTTGTATCGCTACGCCGATTCAGCATCCGCTCCGATAACGTTGTCGGTCAATGGCAAACGCATCGATGCATCGATCGAAAAAGGCTTCGCATCCGTGGAACGCGAATGGAAATCTGGCGATCAAGTTGTATTGAACTTGCCGATGCCTGTTCGAGTAACCGAGTGCCATCCGGCCGTTCACGCCAACACTGACCGGATTGCTCTGACCCGAGGTCCATTTGTCTTGTGTGCTGAAGGATTGGACAACGCTGGCGCGACGCAACGTTACTTCTTCAAGAAGCTACCCAAAGCAGAGCAAGCGAAGGTCAAAACAAGTCGCATCGATTCTGGATCTTTCATTCAAGCCGAGCTACTCGCACAAGCCGTTACCAAAGACGGTAAGACAGAGTCCGCGAAGCTTACATTGACGCCTTATTACGCATGGAATAATCGCGGCACAAGTTCCATGACGGTTTGGTTTCCACGCAAGAAATCGATGGCTGTCTACGATCCGCATGCACTTCCGAAAGAAAGCATCTTTACCAAGATCACGGCAACGCACACCGCACCCGAAGACTTAGTCAATGCAATCGGCGATGGCAAATTCGGTCGTTGGTCAAGCGGCAACAAATCGCCGCGTTGGACCAGTCGTCCCCAAAAGGGCAAACCGCAAATGGTGGAAGCTCGCTTTGCCGGTACGAAAAAGATTCGTCAAGTCGGCGTGTTTTGGATGGACCGTTGGCAAGGCGACGTTCGGTTCCCGAAAGAGTGGTCGCTTGAGGTCGAACAAAACGGCAAGTGGGTGCCCTTCAAACTCTACACGACCGATCGCTACGACACTCGAGCCAATCAATTCAATGTCGTCCACCCCGCCGCGCCACTGGAGTGTGATGCTATCCGCATTAACATGACGCCACGCGAGGATACCTGCGTCGGTATTATCGAAGTGCAAGTCGCGTTCGAAAAATGATCGATTCTCAACCAACAGTTTGCTCGTCTGGTGTCGGTTCAGGCGAGTCTCGAACGGCACGCACGATGACCGTAAACGCTGCCCAATCGTAGAGTCCGTGTGCGATCATCGGAGTGATCAAGCTAGGTGTTGGCTCCAGGATTGCCAGCCAGCTAAGGTACGCACTGGCCAGTGCGGCTAAAATGGCGTAGATCGGAGTCACCATGTGGCAGATTCCGAAGATGACGGCTGTCAAAACGAATCCCGTCCAATAACCGCCCCAACGTGAGAGCCACGGTTGCAGCACGCCTCGGAAAAAGAATTCTTCGCAGAAACCGGCCAAAGCGGCCAAGATAATTATGTCGTACCAGCGACACGTTCTTAGCCACGGGCCGAACATCTCGATCAGCAAATGCTTGATTCGCTGAAGTGGTTCGAAGGGAACTTTGTAAGAGATTGCGAACGAGGCCAGCAGTGGAAAGGTTGCCAGAAGTCCGTACAGCCCGACTTTCGGATTCCACACCATCTGCTCAAAGGGGTTGATCGAGAGCCACCATCCTGCAAACAACGCTACGACAACCAGGCCTCCTTCGATCACCACTGCCAGAAGCATAAGCGTCTTCCGATCCGGCTGATCAGTGGTTTCGATCTCTGGCGATGAATCCATCGATTGTCATCCTGACTGTTGCAAACCAACTTGGTTGTGCTCATAGATTCTCTTTAAGTTGGACAGGAAATAGTAACCCGACGCGTGAGCGAGGGATACTATGGATTTGGCAGACCGTGACGAAAGCCATTATCCTTGAGCAGACCCACCAACTTCGTTTTGCTGATTGAACACTCGGTCGCGTTGCTTTATCTTCTCTAATCGGCTGATCAGCACCAGCGTTGAGCAGCCTCGACCTCGAAAGAAAAGCTAAAAAACGACCGGAGTTGGCGAATGATAAATCCGCGTCTCATAACACTTCTTGGCGTCATGATTTTGGCCTCGAGCCAAGTCTCCGCGGAAAAACGCGAGCCCTTTGAACTTCGCGACGGCGACCGCGTCGTCTTGCTCGGCGGCACCCTGGTCGAGCGGGCTCAGAAATATGGATTCGTCGAGTCCGCGTTGGTCAGTGCCTATCCCGATCGCAACATATCCTTCCGAAATCTCGGTTGGAGCGGCGACACGGTGTTCGCCGAGTCGCGCGGAATCTTCGATCCTCCCGCGGTCGGATATCGACGGATAATCGAGCAAATCACCGAGTTGAAGCCCACATTGATTTTCATTGCTTACGGTACAAACGAGTCATTCGCGGGCAAAGCAGGCCTTGAGCGATTTCTCGGGCAACTCAACAAGCTCATCGACGATGTCGCGAAAACCAAAGCCGACATCGTGCTGCTCTCGCCGCATCGTCATGAAGTGATGAAGCCGCCGTTGCCCGATGCCAGCAAGAACAATCCCAATCTGAAACTTTATACGGACGCGATCGAAAGGCTCGCCCAGCAACGAAGCTGCCAGTTTGCGAATCTCTACGAAACAACAGTGCCCGCGGGCTCGAAGGCGACGTACACGTACAACGGCATCCACTTTGCCGAAAAGGGATATCAGCGTTTGGGGGGTGTCTTGGTAGACGAATTGCGATTGCCTCATCAGTCGGCAGACATCCTGGTTTCAGCCGATAGAAAGATTGAAGCGAACGGAACGGCAAAGGTATTCGTTTTGGACGGGGCCAAGTCGCTTGGTGTCAGTATTCAATTGAAGCGATTGCACGCGGCCGGTGATTGGCCTCGGCTGAAGGTCAACGGACTCAAAGCCGGCAATTACGAGATTAAGGTCGATGGCAAAACCTCAGCAAAGTTATCGGCCAAGCAGTTAGCGGAAAGCGGTTTCTCACTCGGAGACGGTCCGGATGGACGTCAACTGACACAATTGCTCTCGAAAACGATCGACAAAAACCTCTTGTACTTCCACCGTTGGAGACCCCAAAACGTGACGTACTTGTTCGGTTTTCGAAAGCACGAGCAAGGCAACAACGCGAAGGAAGTCGCCGAATTCGAACCGCTTGTCCGAAAAGAAGAATCAGTCATCGCGAAATTGCGAGTGCCTAAACCGCATCGGTACGAAATTGTCTCGGCGGGCAAATAACGCTGTCGGCACACTGCTTTTGTAGCCTGACTCTCTGAGTCGGGCACGAAATTCCCCGACTCAGAGAGTCAGGCTACGTTTGGTTGCGGCTGTAGGCCGCGTTAGGAAAGACCATGATGAAGAGCGAATTGTCTTCAAAAGGATTCATTGTTGCGATGGCTTTGGTTTTTGCAGCGTTTCAGCCAGCGCTTGCACAACGAAACCTCAAAGATATCCCATCACCCGATCCGGACATCGAATTGAAATCGTTCCAGGTTGCCGAGGGATTCGAGGTCAACCTGTACGCGTCTGATCCACGGATTGCGAAGCCAATTCAAATGAACTTCGATTCGCAAGGACGACTCTGGATCGCCAGCTCTGAGGTTTATCCGCAGATCAAGCCAGGACAGAAAGCAACTGACAAGATCCTCGTCGTCGAAGATCGCGATGGCGATGGCACGGCGGAAAAGACCACAGTTTTCGTTGACGGGTTGCTGATTCCAACAGGCGTCGAGCCCGGTGATGGCGGAGCTTACGTGGCCAACAGCACGGAGTTGGTTCATTTCAAAGACACCGATGGAGACCTCAAGGCGGATGAAACTAATGTGGTTTTATCCGGTTTCGGAACCGAGGACACTCACCACATTCTGCACACGCTCCGTTGGGGCCCTGATGGAATGTTGTATTTCAATCAGTCGATCTACATCCACAGCCATGTCGAGACGCCTTATGGAGTGCGTCGATTGAACGCCGGCGGAATCTGGCAATTTCGGCCAGAGACGTTGCGACTGGAAGTGTTGGCCCGCGGCTGGGTCAACTCGTGGGGACATCACTTCGATCAATGGGGCCAGTCATTCGTCACCGACGGTGCGGGCGGTGAGGGCATCAATTATTTGGTGCCAGGTGCCGCCTACGTCACAGCATTCGGTGTGAAGCGAATTCTTCGAGGCCTCAATCCCGGCAGTCCCAAGTACTGTGGTTTGGAAATGGTCGACGGTCGCCACATGCCTGAAGATTGGCGTGGGAGTTTGGTGACGAACGATTTTCGAGGCAACCGGGTCGTGCGTTTTGCGGTGAGCGATGACGGCGCGGGATACGCGGCTCGCGAACAACCAGAATTGATCAAGACGAAACACGTTGCCTTTCGACCGATCGACGTCAAGATGGGACCGGACGGCGCGATCTATATCGCCGATTGGTACAACCCGATCATTCAACACGGTGAGGTCGATTTTCGAGACCCTCGACGCGATCACGTTCATGGTCGAATTTGGCGGGTGACTGCCAAGGGGCGCCCGCTTGTTGAACGTCCGAAGCTCGTTGGTGCGTTGACTGAAGAGTTGTTCGAACACCTGAAAGCTCCCGAAACGTGGACGCGACATCATGCGAAACGCGTGCTGAAGTCGCGCGGCTCGAAAGTCGTTCCCAAGTTAAACAAGTGGGTCGCCGGATTGGACAAGAAGGACGCTCGCTATGAACACCACCTGCTGGAAGCGCTGTGGACTTATCAAACCGTCGATTCGCCATCGCCGGCTTTGTTAACACGCCTGTTGAATGCGGACGAACCTAGAGTCCGGGCCGCTGCCGTTCGTGTTCTGCAGCATTGGAAAGACCGAGTCGACAACCCAGTCGATCTGTTGGCAGAGCGAATCGAAGACGACTTCCCCCGCGTTCGATTAGAGGCCGTTCGAGTCCTTGCCAGCATTCCCCGTCCTAAATCGGTTGAGTTGGCCTTGCGGGCACTGGATGGCGATGTCGATCGCTTCATGGATTACGCGCTTTGGCTCACCGCTAGAGAACGTAAAGACGACTGGTTGCCGCTGGTCGAGTCTGGGAAATTCGATGTCATCCCGAACGTGCACCATCTGACATTCGCACTGAAGGCGGTCGAGTCGCCCGTGGTCGTGCCGCTGATGTTGGATTTGTTGCATTCCGACAAGGTCGCGGATGAGCAATTAAACGATGCTGTGCAAGTCGTCGCGTCATTGGGGCAACCGAATCACTTAGCGGCGGCCTTCGAATTCGCGTTGGGACGTGAGTCGGACAACACCATGAAGATCGCGTTACTCGGAGGGCTCGCCACGGCGACACGTCAACGAAAAGTGAGGCCTGCAGGTGATCTTGGACGACTGTCAAACTTGCTGACTTCGAACGATCGTGGAGTCGTTGCGAGTGCTGTTCTTTGTGCTGGCTTGTGGAAGCTCGAGTCAACTCGACCGGCGATCACAGGGTTGGCAACATCAAATTCTACCGATAACGTCATTCGGCTCGCTGCCATCGACGGGCTTTCTCAATTGGGTGGTGCTGCAAGCATGAAGGCCTTGGCCGAACTCACCACGGAACGTCATCCGATTGGAATTCGTTTGCGAGCGGCAGTCGGACTGTTACCACTCGACGCGGCTGCTGCGGCCAAGCAAACCGTTGCAATTCTCGGAAGCGCCAGTGCTGACGATGATTCGACGCCTGCAATCTCAGCCTTTATCGGCCGCAAGAATGCGGCACCGACGCTGGCTCAAGCATTGGCGGGAAGCAAGATCAACGAAGATGTGGCCAAGCTTGCGTTGCGAACAATCTCGTCATCAGGCCGCAACTTGCCCGGCCTGAGCGACGCGCTGCGGAAAGCGGGCGGCATCAAAACGGGGCCGAAGACATTGTCGCCGGAAGCGATGCAAGCGTTGGTAGCCGACATCAACGAACAAGGAAACCCTGCCCACGGCGAATCGATCTTTCGTCGAAAGGACTTGGCTTGCTTGAAGTGCCACGCCATTGCCGGCGCCGGTGGTCGTGTTGGTCCTGATTTACTCAGCGTTGGTGCGAGTGCTCAAGTTGACTACTTAGTGGAGTCGTTGCTCGACCCGAACAAGAAGGTCAAGGAAAACTACAACACGCTCGTGGTGCAAACGTTGGGCGGCAAGGTTGTTTCGGGCGTCAAGGTTCGGCAGACGGATAAAGACTTGATCA
This sequence comes from Planctomycetaceae bacterium, assembly GCA_002722955.1. Taxonomy (GTDB): domain Bacteria; phylum Planctomycetota; class Planctomycetia; order Planctomycetales; family Planctomycetaceae. The sequence continues at coordinate 42,037 of PBMZ01000009.1, forward strand.
TCCGCGATGCCGAAGACCGCGAGGTCGCTGTGCCCCTGGATGACATTGACGTTCAGAAGAACGGTGCGTCGATTATGCCAGCGGGTCTCACCGATCGGCTGACGAAGTCGGAATTGAGAGACCTTGTTAGCTTCTTATCGAAGCTGGGCAAAGTTGGAAGTGACTACGCGATTAGCAACCAAGTTCGCGTTGTGAGACGTTGGCAAACGCTGCAGCCGACCAAAGATTCCTACTTTCGTCTTCGCCGGACTCGATTCTCGACAGTGACGGTGGATCATCCTTCGCTTGTGTGGGATTCTGCATACAGCACGGTTCGCGGAGTGCTACCGAAGCCGCAAATGCCGATCTTTCGATATCGCGCTGGAACGCCTGGCACCTCGTTTGCGCGGTTTGAGTTAGCGGTTTCCAATCCTGGCAAGGTCGAGTTAAAGATCAACGATGTCGACGGCTTGTTGATGTGGGTGGGGACAGAGCCTGTCGAACCTGCCGAGTCCGTCGTTGTCGATTTGGCCAAGGGAACGCAACGCATCACGTTTTCGGCGAATGCGGATCAGCGGAAGAGTGGACTTCGTGTTGAATTAGGTGACGTCGAGGGCTCGGAAGCTCAAGTGCAGATTGTTTCGGGGAAATAGAGCGAAGCTAACGACGTGCTTTCGTGTAACTCCGCTTGAACGCGTTGTATCTAAAGGCGAGAATGTACAAAGATGCCCGGCTTCCTCGAGAAGGCGGGCATCTATCTCCTAACTGATTGAATAGAGAAGCCAGGCTTCTAATCCGCCATCGATGGCGTTTCCGAATTTTGATTATGAGTGAAGTTGATTACTACAAAGTCTTGGGCGTCTCGAAGAACGCGACGGCTGATGAGATTCGCAAGGCGTACCGCCAGCTTTCTCGGGAGTATCACCCCGATCGAAAGCCGGGCGACGCTGTCGCTGCCGAGAAATTCAAGGAAGTTCAGGAAGCAGAATCCGTTCTTGGCGACGAAGAAAAGCGTGCTAAATACGATCGGTTTGGATCGGCCACCTTTCAGCAAGGCGGTCGCGCTCATCCAGGCGGCGCTGGTTTTGGTGGCTTTGATGGGCAAATTGATCTCAGCAGTATTTTTGGAAGCGGTGGCTTTGCGGACTTGTTTGGCGGTGGAATGGGTGGTGGTCCGAGGCCCTCGCCGCGTCCTCAGAAAGGACAGGACGCTAAGGTCGATGTCGATGTGCCCTTTCAAGTAGCCGCCGCAGGTGGAACTCACCCAATTCATTTGACGGTCGGAGGCCAATCGCAACGGCTTGATGCAAAGATCCCCTCGGGTGTTCAAACAGGAAGCGTGATTCGATTAGCCGGACAAGGTCATCCTGGCCAGATGGGCGCCCCCGCGGGCGACTTGCTGGTCACAATCAAGGTTGCTCCCCATCCGTTCTTCCGCCGCGAGGGTAACAGCCTACTGGTTGATGTCCCGATTTCGATTTCCGAGGCAGTGCTTGGAGCGAAAGTTGACGTTCCCACGCTATTGGAAGGTCCGGTAGTTGTCACAATTCCACCAGGGACATCCAGCGGCGCCAAATTGAGATTGCGCGAAAAGGGTGTCCCCGATCAAAAGACAAAGCAACGCGGCGACTTGTTGGTCGTCGTGAAAATCGTCGTGCCCAAAGAAATTGATGACTCGGCTAAAGAGCTAGCCGATCAATTGGGCCAAGCCCTTCAACATAATCCTCGGGATGGAATGTGGTGATGCAGTTGTCTGTTCGACAAGTGACCTGCGGGCTGTGTTTCTTGATCGCCGTTGCCTGCTGCGACGTATCTCGCGCCGATGAGTCGCTGCCGAATGGCCCTGAGGCGGGCGAGAAGCAAGCAAAGAGTCGGGCTGTCATGATCGGGACGACGATCCTTGCCGTGATTACCGCAGGCGGCTTGTTTCTAATTGGATTAGTTGCCATGTGGGGACGCCGGGTCCGCAAAGTTATTCGCGAACCCTTGCCGAACCAAAGTCGTGATGATGAACTCTGGTACTTGAAACGCCCGAAAGACAAAGTCCCCGATGCTGATGATGGCGAATCGGCATGAATTTGTTGTATTTGAAATCCTGAGATTTCCTTCTCGGATCTCCAACGGAAACGATCGGCGAGTTCAGCAACGGCGGTGTGCTTGAGTATCGAATTATTCACCTATTTTACGTAGGACGGACTTGTAGTCCGTCGAATGATACGCGACGGACTACAAGTCCGTCCTACAGTTTGCTATTTCGCTGATAGGCAATTGCGAAACCACGCTTTGCACTCAGGACAATCCCCTGACCGACCTAAGCTTCCAGCTTCTGAAGGCTCAACATCTTCGAAAGCCCAGCGAGTTTGCTCGGCTTTACGATCTCAAGATCCGCGCGGGTGATAAGCACTTGTTGATCTTTGCAGGTTCCAGCGAATCTGGAGTGACTCGCTTTGGGCTGAGTGTCTCGAAGCGGCACGGCAATGCTGTTCGTCGAGCCCGTCTGAAGCGACTCTTGCGAGAGGCCTTTCGAACGAAGCAACACGAATTGCCTGCGGGCCTCGACATGATCTTAATTCCGCGAGCCAACTCTGGGGCAAGTTTGGATGACTATCAGCGGTCGCTTGTCGAATTGGCCAGCCGCCTGAGTCGCCGTTTGGCGAAACAGGAGCAGTCGTAGTGACCGACCAAACAGACCCAGAGCCTGATCCGAAGCCGACACTGCTGCAACGCATCGTGTCGCTGCCGGCCCTGTTGTTGATCGGTTTGATTCGACTTTACCAGATGACGTTGAGCCACATTACCGGTCGGCAATGTCGCTATCATCCCACGTGCAGCGAGTACACACTGCAAGCGGTCCGCAAATACGGAGCTGTTGTTGGTTCGCTCAAAGGGTTTGGCCGCATCTGCCGATGCCACCCTTGGCATCCTGGCGGTTATGATCCGCCGTAAGGATCAAGTTTCAAGTACTTGGTAATCTTTCATGGGTTGAACCCAATTAACTTCACCTTTCCACTCGATTACAAGTTTACCAACAGCCTTATTGTATTGGTTCATCGGCTCTAAATTTAGATAATAATATGAAGATTCTCTCCAGGGCCAACACTCCACAATTGGTAAGTCTGTGTAGTCGACAAGAGCTGGCTCGCGAGACTGCTTAAAGACACCTTGGAACCGAGCACGTCCCTTCCCGTCGCCGATAAACGAAATCACATAATCATACTTGATCATTCTAGGTCCGTGACTCGCTTCACTTTGCCAACGCTGGTATTTCATGAAGGTTTGGTAGTCGGCAACAGGATCGACAAGAATGCCTGGTCGATTCAAACTATGCCGCACAAGACATGCGTTGCAATTTGGGTCAAATCCCATTGGTATTAATGCAGTGGACAAATTCATGTTGTTCCTCAGGGGTGTGGTCGCCAAGGTTTCGGGCCGTCTGGTTTTGGTTGAAGGAATTTGGCATCGACGTCTTTGTACCACGTGTGCAAACGCTTTCTCATCGAGGTGACTCGATCGGCGTGTTGCTTGGCGATGTCTTTTCGTTCTCCGATGTCGTCTTTTAAGTTGTACAAGTGAACCTGCCCGTCTTCGTAGCGTTCGATCAGTTTGAAGTCTCCCATTCGGATTGCTCCGCCGGGGAAACCACCTTGGTTGCTGTAGTGGGGATAGTGCCAATACAAGGCCTCGCGATCGATCGCGTCTGCTCCTTTCAATATGGGCACAAGGCTAACGCCGTCCTGAGTCTGTTCAGGAAGTGCGTCGATGCCGGCGATATCTAACATCGTCGGATAGAAGTCCGTGCTGATTACGGGATGGTCTGATGTGCTGCCCGGTTTGGTGACGCCAGGCCAACGGATCAGGTATGGTTCACGGATGCCGCCTTCGTAGAGCCAGCCCTTGCCGCCTCGAAGGGGAAGATTGGAGGTGGGGGAACCTTCCGACGTGGATAAGCCGCCATTGTCGGACATGAAGCAGACAACGGTGTTGTCCGAGACGCCTAATTGTTGGAGCTTAGAAAGTACTCGGCCTACGCTTGTGTCCATGGCCTCGACCATCGCGGCGTATGTTGGGTGACGTTGCACGATGCGGGCTTGTCGCGGTTTGGCGTTCGGCCAAACTTGCTCTTCTGGCCCGAAATCTTGCACGTCGCCTGGGTAGAGTTTGGCGGCCTTTGTGCGGTACTTTTCGACCAAGTCCTTGGGGGCTTGCAGGGGAGTGTGCACGGTGTAGAACGATAGATAGACCAAGAACGGATCCTTGTGGACCTCGTCAAGGGCTTTGAGCACTTCATCAGTGAGTCGTTTGGTGAGGTGTTGTCCTTTGGGACCGTCTTCGAGCCTTGGGTTCTTGAATGGCGCAAAGTAACCGCCTGGTGGAGAGCCTCGGTTGTGACCGCCTATATTGAAGTCAAAGCCCTGAGCTTCCGGCCAGAAATCAGGAGTCCGGCCAAGATGCCACTTCCCGAAGAATGCCGTTTTGTACCCTGCGTGATGCAGCGTCTCGGCAAGCGTCTGCTCGCCCAAATCCATCCGTTCGTGCAGTGGAGCTGGCAGGAATTTTGCCGATCTTTTCCCTGAAAACCAGTTCGTTGCGTCGACTCGCGACGGGTACTTGCCCGTCATGA
>PBMZ01000010.1 GCA_002722955.1 Planctomycetaceae bacterium
ATGCCGATCAGCGGACGGATGAACAAAAGGCTGAGTTGACGAAGCACTACCGCTCGATCGACCAAGGCATCGCGCAACGACAAAAGGCGATTGCTGACAGCAAGAAACCGCGACCCGTTGATCCGAAGGTCACCGCGTTGACGGCAGCACTGACAGAAATCAGCAAGCCATTGCCGATAGATCCCCGCTTGCGGGACCTGAAGCGTGCGGTCGACTTGAGTGCCAAGCAAACAAAGAACCCGCGGCTGACGGGGGCTCAGGATATTGCCTGGGCGTTGATTAACAGTCCCGCGTTCTTGTTCAATCGCTAAGTAGCCGCCGTCGCCAGACGGCGGAATCACAAAAGTTAGAAGCCCGGCTTTTCAGAATATGAGAAGCCGGGCTTTTTCAATTCAACCGAGCTTTTCGAACGTGATCTGTTCAAGAGGCCGCAGTGTTCTCGAGTTCAAACTTCACAAATCCGCAGACACTGCCTAAATTCACTATTCAAGCAGCCGGGATGCTACTACGATTCGGTCAGATACATCGCTGGACCACTTTTGATGAAGGACGAACGATGAAGCCATGTATTTCAGTCTTTGTGCTGGCGCTGTGTGCTCTCTTTGTTGGCTGCAACGGTGACGGCGGCACGGACACACCAAACCCAGGCGATCCACCCGTCCAAGGATCGGATTCGTCTGCCGAAAAGGTCCTGCATTTGGCCATGCGAACGGCTGGCCCTCAGTCGCTTGACCCAATTCGTGGCACATCCGTCTACGACAACCGCGCGTGCAACCCCGTCTATGAAACGCTTCTGCAATACAGCTATTTGAAGCGTCCGCTACAGTTGGAACCGCTGCTACTGAGCGAAATGCCGACCAGTGAAGACGGCTTAACGTACCACTTCAAACTGAAGAAGGGTGTGCATTTTCACGACGACGAATGCTTTGAAGATGGCAAGGGACGGGAACTGGTTGCCTCGGATGTGATCTATTCCTGGAAGCGAATGGCCGACGAGTCCAACAATCCCAACGGCTGGTGGTTGTTCGAGAATACTTACGTGGGATTCGATGAGTACCGCAAAGCTCAGAACGACGCCGCAAAGTTCGATTACGATGCGACAGTTGATGGTTTCAAAATCATCAACGACCACGAGTTCCAGGTGACTCTGAAAGAAAAGGTCCAGCGATTTCTGTGGACGTTGGCAATGTTCCAATTGTCTGTTGTGCCTCATGAAGCCGTCGACATGTACGGCGAGCGGTTCGGTCGCCACCCGGTTGGCACGGGACCCTACACCTTGAAGGAAGGCGACTGGCAACCGGGCACGAGTCTGCTGTACCACAAGAACCCGAATTATCACGAGTGCTACTACCCCGAAGAGCACATGCCAGAAGATGTCGACGCTGGTCTGACGAAACCAGCGGGAACAAAACTCCCAATCGTCGACAAGATCGAAGTCACGATGTTCGAGCAGGATCAGCCGATGTGGCTGCAGTTCAACGCTAAGAAGTTAGACTTCATCGAAGTTCCTGCTGAGTACTTCGAACAGGCATTCAATAAACGCTCGAGAAAAATTACTTCCGAATTTCGACAGAAAGGCTATACGGCCCAGCCCGTTCCGCTTTTGGACTTCATTTTCATCGGGTTCAACATGGAGGACCCGCTGCTTGGAGGATACAGCGAAAAGAATACGAAGCTTCGACAGGCCATCTGTTTGGCACTCGACTGGGAAGAACGAAACGACACCTTTTATAACAACATTAACATTATCTATGACGGTATGATTCCACCGGGCTTAGATGGTCACCCCAAGGACGGAGAAGCGAAGACCAGTTTCCGCGGGCCTGATGTGACCAGGGCCAAGCAATTGCTGGCAGAGGCTGGTTATCCTAACGGCGAGGGCTTGCCCGAAATCCATTACTACGTGGGGCAAGGTGGCAACTCACAAGAGCAAAGTGAGATGCTACGGCGACACTTGTCCCAAATCGGCGTGGAGCTAAATGTCCATCTCGTGCCGTTCCCGACCTTGATGGAAGACGTCGACAATAAGAAGGCCCCGATGTTTGCGTTCGCATGGGGGTCTGACTATCCCGACGCCGAGAACAATCTTCAACTGTTTTATGGCCCGAATGGCTCACCAGGTTCCAATCACTTCAACTACAAGAATGCAGAGTTTGACAAAATGTATGAGCAGATCCGCACGATGCCCCGCTCCGACGAACGCACCAAGATTTTGGAACAGATGAGAGATCTCGTGCTGGCTGATGCCCCATATGCGGGCTCGATGGCGCGGACGCGATTCTATTTAGTCAGCCCACGCCTCAAGAACGCCAAGATCACCGAAGTTTTCGATAACTGGTGGAAGTACTTGGACGTCGAGGAATAGAAAAGGTTCTTCATTGAATATCCGAGCGGCTGGGGACGAGTCTTCGAGCCCCCAGTGGGATCAACTAGTCTGCGGGCTCGAAGACTCGTCCCCAGCCACTCCTGTAGTCACCTTTCCCGCAATTCGGTGAAGAAACATAGAAAAGACCTATGTGGGCATACCTATTCCGGCGTTTGGCCTACAACATGCCGGTGTATTTGGGCGTGATTCTTCTCGTCATGGCGGCGCTCCGCGTGAACGATCCGGTTTACGCGTACTTGGGCAAGAATGTCACCGAGGAGCAAATCGAAGCGCGTCGCGAAAGCATGGGACTCAAGGAGCCTTTTCTGGCTCAGTATGCCGTCATGGTCAAACAGATCGCGACGCTGGACTTTGACACCATGAGTTGGCGGCAGCAAGGCACAACTGTCGGCGAGTTGATGAGCAAAGCCATCTGGCCAAGCTTGGCACTGACCGTCCCGGCTTTGATCCTGACAAGTGTCATCTCGATTTGCGTCAGCATCATAGCCGCATTTTTTCGAGGGCGGACGATTGACCGTAGCCTTGTCGTCATCGCCGTGCTTGGCATGAGCATTAGCTTCCTTGTGTACATTATCGTTGGTCAATACTTCGGCGCGTATTTGCTCAACGAGAAGCTCAATACCGAGATATTCGCGATTCATGGATACAAGAGTGGGATTCTGAATTGGCCCCGTTACTGTTTGTTGCCAGTGCTGATTAGCGTCATTGTCGCCATGGGCTACGACACGCGATTTTATCGAGCGGTCATGGTTGAAGAGTCGAATCGCGATTACATCACGACCGCTAAAGCCAAAGGTGCCTCGCGCCAGAAGATTATGTTTGTTCATATGCTTAAGAACGCCATGATTCCCATCGTGACGCGCATTTCCATTACCTTGCCATTTTTGATCGTTGGGTCGATCTTGTTGGAAGTTTACTTCGGGATACCTGGAATGGGGCAGGCGTTGATCTCGGCAGTGACCAACCAGGACTTCCCTGTTGTCCAAGCCTTCACGGCCGTCTTCGCGGGACTTTATATTTTGACGAACTTGATGACCGACGTGATGTACGCGTTACTCGACCCTAGAGTGCGGCTCTCATGATTAAACGCTGGTGGAATTCTAGGACGGCACGCAAGTTTCGCCAGAATCGCCTGGCGGTGGTCGCGTTGTTTGTCATCTCGATCTACATCGCACTCGCCTTCGTGTTGATGCTGGGGGGCTTCATTTCGCTAGAGACATCCGATCAGCGAATTGGCTCGCAAGTGCTGCCGGGTTTTTTGGGAACGGTCTTACCGCAGAAGCGGCTCGATAATGCACTGGACTTTATTGATGATGTCGATCGAGCACTAAACAATCGCGATCCCGAACAAGCACTGGGCGAATTGACGATTGGATTTCGTAGCGTAGCCAAGTTGCCTCAGCCAGAGTTGAGAAAACTCGTCGATCAGGGCTTCGAGAAATACGATCACTTAGCTCCGATCTTGGACGAGCTTGCGGATTCCTCGCAAGTCACGACAGGCCAACTTTCGGATGAGACGGCGACGGAACTGACAGAGTTGGAAGGCATCGTCGATCAGTTGTGGCCACCGCCAACGGGTTGGCAGGCAACCAAAGAGGGCCTCGCTCTCGTCTTCGGAACGGATCGGCAAGGCCGTTCGATCTCGATGCGGGCCGTTTACTCGGTTAAGGTCGCCATTCAAGTTGGCGTCGTCACGGCGTTTATCTCTGTGCTTATCGGCAGCGTATTGGGAACAGCGGCCGCGTTCTTTGGCGGTGTTGTCGACCACGTCGTGACCTGGCTTTACACCACTTTCGCATCGATCCCGAACCTTGTCTTGTTGGTTTTGCTGGCTCACATGTTTACCGAGTCGCAGTTCGAGAACACGTTGGTGCCGGTGTACGTTGCCTTCTGCTTGACTTTTTGGATTGGGCCTTGCCGAGTTATCCGCGGTGAGACGTTGAAGCTTAAAGAGCTTGAATACATACAAGCTGCCACAGCGATTGGCTTCTCTCGACCTTACATCATGGTCAAGCACATCATTCCCAACGCAGCACACTTGATGCTGATCAACTTTTCGCTGCTGTTTATCGGTGCCATTAAGTCCGAGGTCATTTTGAGTTTCCTTGGTCTCGGTGTGAAACGCGGGCCAAGTTGGGGCATCATGATCAAGCAGTCGGGTCAAGAGGTCGTGAACGGCTTCTTTTGGCAAATCGGGACGGCGACCGGGTTCATGTTTGTGCTGGTGTTGGCATTCAACATCCTCTCTGATGCCCTGCAAGACGTCTTCGATCCCAAGCACGTATAGGCGTCATTCGATGTTTTCCTTGGCCAACGCGGTCATTATCCTCACCGCTGGTACAATCGGAATGCATTTCACCAGCTTCCTCGCATTCACTAACCGGCAAACTCAACGTCCGGTTAGGCAAGCTGTTCCTGTCAATGAGGCCCAAAGCTGCGCACAACTTTCACTAACCGTCAAAGTCAGCGCAAGCCGTCGCTCAAACGGTGCTAATTCGTTCGAGAATAAGGATTTACCAGATTCAAGGCATTGGCCGTCTCCGCCGATCATGAAGACAGTCTCGATTGCCAGACGTGTGATCGTTGCATTGACTGATGCACGAATTATGGCTCCGAGAGATTCCACACCGGTTGTGCCAAGCCGCCGGTGCCACCATGAATACAAAGTTGTCATTGGCCATACGGAAGGAGACGCTGCACGATGAAATCCATCCAAACAGTCGCAGCAATTGCCATCGCGATCGCGTTGAACTCGAACGCTCAAGCCGGCATTTTCGATTACTTAAAGAGTGGTGCAGACAAGTCATGCGGTTGTGCTCCGACATCGCAGCCCAAATGCTGCAAGCCGACAATCGTCAAGCCTTGCCCAGCGAACCGGCCCGTCCATTCATATCAACGTCAACCCAGCAAGAAAGTTGCCCCGTCGTGTTGCAAACCACGTTGTGCAGCTCCGGCGCCTTCTTGCTGTAAGCCGGCGGCGAAGCCTGCCTGCGACAAGCCAGCGGCAGCCGCCTGTGACGACGCTAAAGAAAAGCCAGCATGCGACAAGCCCGCGGCTGACCAGGCCAAGGAGAAGCCAGCCTGCGATAAGCCGGCCGCTGCTTGTGACAAGTGCGACGATGCCAAAGCAAAGCCCGCTTGCGACAAACCCGCTGTCAAGGTTGAGCCTGGTTGCGAGAAACCGGCAGCTTCTGACAAGTGTGCAGACGACTCTTGCGGAAACAAGGACTGCTGCGACAAAGTAAATCGCGACGACTGTGGCAACGCCGATCCTTGCGATATCGCGAATCTGATCTACCAATCGCAAACAGCCTGTTACGCCAAAGATCGTCGCAACGCGATTCACAAACTTGGCGACAACTACAACTGCGTTTGCAATCCGGAAATCATGGTCGCATTCGTCTACGCTTTGAATGATGCCGACGAGCGAGTTCGTGCGAAGGCTGCCGATGAAATCGGCGACCAAATTCGCGAAAACAACGGCTGCTGCTGCACCAAGACAGTCATCGCGGGTTTGAAGGCTGCTTTGGGTGACTGCGATAAGGCCGTCCGCCATCAAGCCGAGGAAGCTCTGGAAGCTTGTGGGTTCGAAGTTGTTGACGCCGATTGCAAGTCCTGCAAAGGTGGCTGCACTGACGACGCTTGCGATCACTGTGCTCCCAAAGCCAAGAGCGAGAAGAAAGAAGCTGCACCGCCAGCTCCGAAGACTTCCGATCCCAAGGCTTACTTCCCGTCTCGACTTCTGAAACAAGTCAAGAAATCGCGCAAGTCGGAAAAGAAGGTCGAAGAGAAGAAGGATGACGCTGCAAAGCCGAAGAGCTTAGCGAATCTCTTTGGTCTGATTAACTAAGACAATTGACTCTCAAAATGAGTTGTGCCAGCGGCACTCGGTCATTGATCGAGTGCCGCTTTCTTTTTGCATATCTCTCAAATATCATCTCCAAGATCGAGAACTAGCCTGCCGTTGGAATCCAGCCTTTAGGCGTTTGCCCGTGCCGAGGCTCGGTATTCGGCGGCTAAAGCCTGGACTCCAACTGTTAGCAAAGCGTCCATCTGGAGAGTCATCAATGAAACAGTTTCGAATTTGCAGCTTTGTTCTTCTAGCGTTTGTTGCCTTCCAATCAATTGCGAATGCTGATCACCACAAGTACCACAAGGTCTTGATCAGCTCGTCCAATAGTGCCCGGGTCAAGAAGTGGGAATTGAATGGCAGGGACGTGACACCCGATTGCCCGACGAATTGGAGCATCACGAAGACAACACTACACGGTGGCAAGCAAGAGGGTGTTGAGGTCATTACCGTTAAGAACGGAAAGCTCGAATTCGCCGTCAGCCCGACGCGTGGAATGGGCGTGCTTTATGTTACCCAAGGTGACGTGCGACTTGGCTGGGATTCGCCCGTCAAGGAAATCGTGCATCCGCGCCACATCAATCTCGAGAGCCGTGGCGGGCTTGGTTGGCTCGAAGGTTTCAACGAATGGATGTGTCGTTGCGGTCTTGAGAGCAACGGTGGCCCAGGCTTGGACAAGTTCATCAACAACGTTGGCGATGAAGCAGAAATGCAACTCACGCTCCACGGCAAGATCGCCAACATTCCGGCATCGGAAGTTGAAGTCATCGTTGATAAGAAGGCCCCTTACCGCATCCGAATTCGTGGCCGGGTCGATGAGAAAATGTTTTATGGCCCGAAGCTTGAGCTGCAAACAGAGATCTCGACAGTCCCAGGTAGCAACACTTTTCAAATTGCTGACGAGCTGACAAACGTTGGGGCCTCTGAACAAGAATATGAGATGCTCTATCACGCCAACTACGGCAAGGGCCTGCTTGAGGGGGGCTCGACGTTCGAGGCAGCAATCAAACACATCGCTCCCATCAACGCGACTGCTGCCAAAGCCATCGGCACATATAACGTCTACAAAGCACCAACGCTTGGGTTCATCGAAGAGGTCTTCTTGATCCATCCATACGGCGATGACCACAATCGCACAACGATTATGTTGCAAAACAAGGCCAAGGATCGTGCCGTTTCCATGTCGTGGTCTCTGGACGAGATTCCTTACCTCACCGTTTGGAAGAACACAGCCGCGATGAAAGATGGTTATGTCACTGGTTTGGAACCGGGCACGAACTTCCCCAATCACCGCAGCATCGAACGCAAGTTTGGCCGAGTTCCGAAGCTGAAGGGCGGCGAGAAGGTCCGCATGGCGATCGACTTTGCGATTCATGTTGGCGGAAAGGAAGTTCAAGCACTCAGCGGCGACATCAAGAGTATTCAAGGCGACCGTAAGACCACCGTTCAGAAAGAGCCAACGAAGGTGGATTGAGCGGCATAGCGTTTTAGCTGCCTAAAGCGGCTAAAGCCTGTACTCCAGCGGTCTATGCGAACTAAGCATGTCCACAAAGAATAAAAAACGGCGTCTCACGCGGAGACGCCGTTTCATTGGAGATCCGGAATTTCACGATCAAACTTTGACCAGCTTCCGCTTTTGCTTACGAGCCTTGGCACTTGCAGGTCGTCGACCGTGATTCGCTTTTTTCAGCTTTCGTTGTGTTTTCGCCATGATTTTTCCTCAAGGTCCCCTCTGGGGCGCGTATTCTAAGTGAATGTTCAAATAGCGTGCAATCGAGCGAAGTAGTATAAGGACTTTGGCCCTCGCGCCGCAAGACAAGGCCACGTCGAGTTATGCCCTTTCAGGATTATCGGTTCCTCAGCGCAATTCTGGCCATCGCGGCAATTCTTTTTTGCGCTGGAGCCTTCGGCTTTCTGACTCGGCATCGCATCATCGGACTGACGTCCATGTTCTTCTCGGCCGCACTAACAATGGCGGCATTTGGCGAGTTCCACGGCTCAACATCGGCGATGATTTTCGCCTGTATCTCTATCGTCACAGCAGGCATCCGTATCGCCGCAATAGCCGCTGATGACTATCAGCCAGCAGAAGTGCAATCTGCAGAAGATGCGAAGCTCAAGCCCGAACAGGACTGCGACAAATCATCGCCGTCAGAGGTCACGGCTCCATCTACGGAGGAATTCCCCGCTCAATCAGAGTCTTCATCTGATGGGGATGCCTTATGAGCACTGCGATTACAACTTTGGTTGCCATACCATTGGTAGGTTACATCGCAACGGCGGGATTTGTCGCTTTCCGGCCGCGAAGCAGCCAAGCTGGTGTTTCGCCGCTAGTCATCGCGCACGGACTTGCATTTGTCGCTTGGGTCGGAGCTTACGTACTGCTAAGGCTGCCCGAGTTGGCGCCGCAATACACATTCAGCCTGCCGATTTTTGACTACTTGCACCTCGGCGGAGTCAATTCCTTAAAACTCGCGCTGGGAATTCAAGTTGACCCAATGAATGCAGTCTGGCTACTTACCAGTGCTGGCATTACTTTGCTGATCTCAATTGTTGGAAATAAGGAGTCGCAGCGTGACGTCTCTCTCGACACAGCCCTACTTTTGCACTGTCTGTGTAATGGGCTTCTGTTGCTGGCCGCCGATCTTGGACAATTGCTGATCTTTTGGATTGCCACTTCGATCACAGCACATTTCCTTTGCCAGCAATCGCGACCAACAATTCTTGGCGAGCGATCCTCGACGATCAACGTTTCCTTTGCGGTCCATCGTCTTGCTGACCTCGCATTGGCGTATGGCATATTCTTGATCTGGTCGGAATTCGGAACGCTCGACATTTTCGCGATCCAAACACCACAGCGCATGCAAAGTGTGATGGATGCTCAACCATCATCGCTCGAGACCGTCGTGTTTCTGATTGCCGTCGCGTCGGCAAGTCGACTTGGCTTGTTTCCGCTTCATTTGGCGTCCGATGCAATTGATTCGGCGAATCAACGCACGCGGCTGTTGTGCCAAGCAGCGACTCTGATGCCGTCGGCGATATTCCTTTTGGTGCGTTTTAGCCCGATGATGGCGATCTCGATTCAAACGCGATCCTTGATCGCCATGTTTTGCGGGTTGTCTCTATTCTTGACGGCAGCCATCGCCGTTGCTCAGAAGCGGCGCCCCCAGGTCATTGCCGCGGCGCTAGCGAGCAACTACGCCTTAATGATCATTGGCATCATGACTGGCTACCTGGCTGGAGTTCAAGTTGCACTCTTCCTTTTAGTAAGCGTCCAAGTCGGCGTTTGCTTAATCACCTTGCCGCGATTGACTATCGAGCGATCTCGTATTACGAAGCTCTCGACAATCATTGGGGCAGCAATTCTGACGACAACGCTGTGGGGGCAAGGCGCCGTGTTGTCGACAGTTTGGAAGACTGCGAATCTTTCGCTGTCACTCAGTATGTTAGCCAACCCCAGAGTGATGAATTCCGATCCCAGTCAACCATTCTTATCAGCGGATCGCGAACTTTCCGTTCGACAGATGGCGGAAGTCATCGCGACGCGGGAGTTTCAGAGTACGCTGACGCTTACTTACTGGTTAGCGATGGCTGGCATGTTTCTTGTTTCGATCGCGTGGGTGCGAGTTTTTTATCGTTGGCCAGAATTCAATCGTAATGTTTTGACCAGCGACACAGACGAGAAGAATCCAACTTGGTCGGGTGCCTACATCGCGGGTGCGGCGTTGCTAGTCGTCGGGGCTGCGATCAATTTTGCGACCGCCGATAGTCTGACCTCTCAACTTTTCGACGACATGATCCCGCCTGTCTTGCTGAAACGTCTTCCAAGCAGTGTTGGGAATGTCGTCTACAGTCACTGGAACTATTTGCTGGATACCGTTGCATTGCCTGTGGGCCTGATCGGAGCTCTGATCGCGTGGATTCTTTACTCGAAGCAGTCTGATTTACCGGCAAAAGTTGAGCAATTGCTGGGGCCTTTTGCTCGATTGAGCCAGCACCGATTCTACTTCGCCGAGATCTACGAATACGGCCTGATGTGGCCGACTCGTGTTTTATCGCTTTGCTGCCGCGGACTGGATCGGTGGTTCTTCGGCAGTCTGGTCAACTGGCTGCCGCTACGCTTCCCAGTTTGGAGCGATTCAGCAATTCGCCCCCTCCAAACCAAGTCGTTGGTGTTTTACTCGATCAGTACAATCATTGGTTTCAGCGTCTTGTGCGTTGCGCTACTGATGATGAAATAATCACTCAACTGAATAGCAATTGAGCATGAATTGGGAGTCCTTTGAAAGCAGTTTGGCCTTCATGCTGATTGCGATGCCCGCCTTCGGTGCGTTGCTGACATGCGCGGCGACCTGGACGGGTAACGAATCCGTTCGCATGACCGTCTTGATCAACACATTGTTGACGCTTTTCGTTTCGGTCGTGATCGTGATTAGCTATGACGTCCCGGAAAGCCATACCGCGACCAAGACGTTAACTCAAAACAAGCCTTCGGACTCGGGGCCGCAGTTGATTCAATTCGAAAGTCACCTTCGGTGGCTCGGGCAGCGGCGGATTACGATTGTTGAGAAGGAAGATGACGGCGCAACAACGAAAAGGAGCATTCAAAGGATTCACGGGCCGAACATCCAGTTCGCGTTCGGCATTGATGGAATCAATTTGTGGTTCATTCTGCTTTGCAATCTGCTGGTCGTTGTCTGCGTGTTAGCAAACTGGCGGACAGAAGGAGCCAGCCCGGCAGCATTTTTTGCTTGGATATTACTTCTCCAAGCTGGCGTCAACGGAGCCTTGGCAGCACTTGATATCGTCGTGTTCTATCTCTTTCTGGAGTGGACGATCTTACCGGTCACGTTTCTGTTAGGGCTCTTTGGTGGCGAGGGGCGACGAACGATGGCAAAACGATACGTTGCCTTTCAATTGGTGGGCAGCCTCTTCGTTTTCCTCGGCTTGATGGGCATCGTCGTCGCGTACTCGATGATGAGATCAAGTGGCGGTACCGTGCCTCGATCGAATTTCTCCATTCAACAACTGACAGAGATGATTCCTCAATGGACGGCTGCTAGTGAGAATGCTTTGGAATACTGGCAGTTTCTTGGCCCATGGCTACTTCTTGCGTTGTTGATCGGTTTCGGCATCAAGTCTTGTATCATTCCATTTCACGCCTGGTTTCGAACATCTGTTGAGACATCCGCACGCGTGCCGGCGATCTTACTAAGTGCCATCGTCGTCAAATTGGGTCTTTACGGGATCATTCGTTTCCTGATTCCTTTGTTCGCCGAGTTTCTATTGCAACTGCAGCCGTTACTAACGCCATTGCTCGTCTGCACAGCGTTGATTGCTTCGCTGAGACTGTTTACGGACGACTCGACGCGAAAACTTGTGGCGTCGCTGACGATTATCGATCTGAACATCGCGATCTTGGCTGCGATTTCTATGAACGCGATTGGAGTCATTGGGGCAATCTTACTGGCAGTTGCTCACGGAATTGCGATCGCACTGTTACAGCTGATCATTGTCGAAAACTCTTCAGGAGAACAAATCGAAGGAACGGTGCCAACGACTTCGAAGTGGCTCTCGATTCCCTATTTTGTCGCGATCTTGACACTGATGGGCATTCCTCTTTTGGCAATCTTTCCTGCACGCTGGATGACGTTGCTGGGCATCTTCAACTATGCTCCTGGTATCGGGCCAAGCAGTATCTCGTTTATCTTGCTGGCGATGCTGTGCCCAACATTGGTTTGCATAGCGCTGGCGAGACGCCTTTGGAATCCGCCAGATGAAGCGTTCAAACCCCGTCTTGAAAACAAACAGACAACCACCGCGATCGTCATCTTGGTTGTCGTCATTCTGGCATGTGGTCTCTTTCCGCAAGCCCTGATCCGACGAATCGAACCCAGCGTGGCGCACGCGCTTGAACCTTACGACGATTACGTTGACAAGCTGATGGAATCGTCAGAAAGTTCCTCTCGGCAAGGTGACGAGCCCTCGCATTCTTCCGGACTCTAAGATCGCTTGTGTAAAGTCGAAGACGGGCAAAGCACAACTTGCGGGGGCAAGGTTTTCGGCACCATTAAACAGTGTGTTGAGGAACCCGGATATCGGGTTCGATACCGATTCGGGACCGATCTCAGTTCGATCTACTTGAAGTTCCTCGAACCGATTATTTCGACCGATCAATAGCTGACCTTGCCGAAGAAGAATATCCGCCTCCTCACAATGAATGTGCAGGTCCTCTACAAAGGTCTGTGAATTCCCGATCAGATTCAGTTGTAGAGGCACTCCCTCATCAAGTTCCGCGGTGGCCATGCATTGAATCTCAACGTTGCTGTCCCAGCGATCCGTGACCGCATATACGTTTTTGGGCAAGAGTCCCGTCGTGTAAAAGATCGCGTCGATCTTATGGCTGCCCGCATCGCCGATGAATCCACCGACATTAATCAAAGGATCATCTCGCCAAGTGCCTTGGATTGTTTGTTGCCAACGTTCGGTGTTCGTCGATGTGATGCTCTTGACTTGCCCAAGCCGCCCCGATGTGATTTCCGCACGTATACGGCGGTACGTTGACCAAAACCGACGCTGGTATCCAACCATCAGCAGCGGGCCATTTTGATCGTCCGTGAGATCCAACAGCTCAAGTAAATCATCTCGTCGGTCGCAGAGTGGCTTTTCACAAAGCACATGCCACCCACGTCTTCGCGCTTTGCCAATGTGTTTATGATGAAAAGCAGTTGGTGTGCAAATGACGGCGGCGTCAGCCTCAGCAGAAGCGAATAACTGGTCGACAGAATCGTAAACGACAGCATTGGGGGTAAAACGTTGGCCCAAGTCAACGGCTACTTCTCGGGTCTGGTCCGTCAAGGCAACGATTTCGCTTCGAGGATCTTCGTAAAGCCGTCGACAATGAGCCAGTCCCATCCGTCCACACCCAACGACAGCGACTCTCAGTGTGTCCGATCTCGATCTCATGCGGTCCTCTTCGGCGCCAAATGACTAGCTTCAAAGCTAACTTGCGGGTGTGATTTCCACTTCCAGTCGATCACTTAGTTCGACTTCGATCAATCCGCCGCCGTCACGTTCGGCCGTCAGTTCACTCATGACGGCGGCACTGACATTGTATTTCTGACCGGGTTGCAGACGAGACAACTTCAGCGGGAAACGACCTGCTTCATCGCCTGGACGCAACACCAACGACAGAGCTTTTCCGTCCGTTGTGGCCTTCGCAACCATCACGTTCGGATACGGTGCCTCGGAAAGGATGGGGCCGTTGCGTTGTTCGTCAGACAAACCAGTTCGCAGCAAATCTTGAAAACCGTTTTGTCGACCAAAACGACCGATCGAGAGGAACAGGTTTTGACTGTTCGAGCATTTGTAGCTCAGCTCGCCTTGTTCCAGCTTGGGCGAGAACTTCTTGTCCAGAGCCTGTTGCATGGCGTCGTAGATCTCGACGTCGCCCGTTTCACGGGCGGCAAGAATCATGCTTGCGTAGGCTCCGATGTCGGACGGCATGTAGTTGCCGGTGTCCAATCGATCAAACGGACGGTTGCTCATTTTCAGCGTCGGCTTTCCACCCGAGAAGTCAAAGGCCTCTTGGCGAATAATCCGCCAACTTCGACGTGCCAAATCCAGAGCGATCGAGTTCATAAAGAACGCTGCCGGTGCATCAAGGAAAAGTGTCGACGGTGCGGGAATGGCAAAGCCGAGCAAGACGGATGTTACGGGGATCCATCTCCCGTCCACAGACGTCATTTCCAGCTCGATGGATTGCCGGAAACCCTTAAGTCGCCGCGTTCCATAGTCGGTGCCGTTGACTTGATCGCTGAGTAGCAATGCATTCATTCCCATTGCGTTGCAAAGTGTGAAGACCCAGTGTGGCTCGCACGGGAAAATGCCGCAAGCGGCACGTTCAAAGTTTTGGTTGACGACTTCGTAGATTTTCGGAGCGTCGTAGTCGAAAGTCTTGCCAGCTTTCCATTGCAGTTGGAAGCATTCGTCGGCGTTGAATGTTTTGTCTCCGGTGGCGGACATGTACGCGCCCATCATCGTTCCGAGATACGCCGAGTACATGATGTTGTCACGAACAATGGGATCAGGGTTCAGGTCGAGGTTGCCCCACATATTTTCCAGTCGCCAGAACTTCCAGACGCGGCGATCCTTCATTTTCTCGATCGCCAGCGTTGGGCTTCGGAGAGGTAGCCGTGGAAAGCGGGCGTGTGAACATACTGCATCATCGACAAGCCGTATGACAGCCAATTCAACTGATACCGGATCGCTGCGAGCTTGATCTGGTCGATGAACTGAAACCGTTGAATTCGTCGATGGGCTGAAGTGCTCGGTTCAGGGAATAGCGGGCGACGGCTAAGTCTTCTTCGCTGAGCTCCTCGCGCGGTTCGGTTGTCGTCGCGGGGACACTTACAACTTGGTCGGGCTTGGCGAGGTACTCGTTTCGCTGCTTTGCGACTGCTCGGCCGCGGACCAAGTCGATTTGGCGGATGATCGTGATTGCCACGAATGGCAACAACACGAAGCCTAACGCCACCCAAGCTCCATGCGGCGTCTCCTGCGCGATGGTGGTGAAAGACCATTCCGATCGACGCCAACCAACAATGGGCGGTGCCAGCGCGTTGGCCGTTCCAAACCAAAGGATCAGCGAGAACAAGAACGAAACGAACCCGCCGGCAAACATGCCTAGGTGTCTGTAATGGAGGCAACCACCGCCAGGCACGGCGAGTCCAAGGCCGACCGCTTGCCAATGGCCGTGCATTCCCATCAGTGTTGGGATGAACCCGATGGCGGCAACTGCGGCGTAAATCGAAAGCGTTGTGTGAGTTCGTTTGGCGGTGACTGGTCCGACAGCGCTGTCGCGGATGGGAATGAGCGTTGTCTGCTCAAGTGCTGTTGCCATGATGATAGCCCCAAAAAATAGATGGGGATGTGGTCACGCGTCGGTTTACTATGGCGTCGCCACATCGATTACTCGATGGTATTCATTGCGACTCGGTCGCCGGCGCCTTCGGCTGGGCGTTAAACGATTTATCTCAGCCGTTTGTGATCTTTTCGATCAGCATTTCGCGCACTTGCTTGGGATCGGCGCCTTTCAGATTTCGCATCACTTGACCGATCAACGCGCCGATGGCGGCTTGTTTTCCACCGCGGAAATCTTCGGCGGCCTTCTCGTTCTTGGCGATCACGTCGGAGATGATCGCGTCCAACTCGCCGGTGTCGGATACGATTTCGAGGTCCTTGTCGACGATGATTTGATCGATTCGATCGCTGGAGATTTCCGCTCCGTCATCGGCGCCTTCGAGCAGATCAACGAAGACCTCGCGAGCACTTTTGATGGTGATGACGTTGCCGTTGATCTTGTTCAGCAAGTGCCCCAATTCAGTTGGTCGGATGGGGAAATCATCGATCGACACGCCGCGATCGTTCATTTCTCGCAGGGCATCTTGAGTCACCCAGTTGCAGGCCTGTTTGCCGTTGCCGCATAGTTTCGTGACTTCCTCGAAGTAGTCGCCGAATTTTGGGCCTTGGTCAACGATCACGTTGGCGTCGTAACTGGATAGCTCGTAATCGTCGAGCAGTCGTTGTCGTTTCGCCGGCGGCAATTCGCACATTTCGCTGCGGACGGCGTCGATGTCAGCGTCAGTCATCGTGACTGGAATCAAGTCGGGATCGGGGATGTAGCGATAGTCCGACGCCTCTTCCTTCTCGCGTTGCGGGAAAGTGACGTTTTTGTTGGCGTCCCAGCCGAAGGTTCGCTTCTCCAGGGTTTTAATCGTGTGGCCGGTCTTTTCCCACTCGCGAAGTTGGCGGCTCTCTTCATACTCGATCGCGGCCTCGACTCCACGGAAACTGTTTAGGTTTTTGATCTCAACGATTGGTGTCGCGATTTTCTCGCCGTCGTCGGTTTCGATGTGCAAGTTCACGTTGGCGTCGCATCGGAGGCTGCCTTCTTGCATGTTGCAGTCGGAGACCTCGAGGTAGGTCATGATTCGTTTGACCTCTTCCAGGTACAGACGAGCTTCCTCAGCGGTGCGAATGTCGGGTTCCGACACGATTTCTATCAGTGGCGTTCCGGCTCGATTCAAGTCAACTTGACTGTCGCCACGACCGGTTTCGTCGTGAATGTTTTTGCCGGCATCGTCTTCCAAGTGAGCCCGAATGATGCCAATGCGCCGCTTGCCGAGACTCTCGGTCTCGACGTCGAGCCAACCGTCGTAGCTGAACGGCAAATCGTATTGGCTGATTTGATAACCCTTGGGCAAGTCCGGGTAGTAGTAGTGCTTGCGATCCCACTTCGTGAACGCGGCGATATTGCAATTCAGGCCAAGTGCACCTTTGACCCCTAGGTGCATTGCCTTCCGGTTCAGCACGGGTAATGTCCCGGGCAAGCCGAGCGAAAGCGGACACGTTTGCACATTCGGGTTGTCGGGGTTGAACAAATTGACGTCTTCACAGAACAGTTTCGATTCCGTCATCAACTGAACGTGAACTTCCAGGCCAATAATGGTCGTGGTTTTCATTGATCAAAGCTTCGATTGATTTGATGGTTTGAGATCAAGAAACGCTGCAGGAGCGGCAATCGCATCAGAAGCTGACGCGGCGTTTGTGCCAATCGGTCTCGCGTTCGAACATCCGTGCTGCTCGGAGCAGTTGTTCTTCTTGGAACGGTGCCGCCAGCAACTGGAGGCCAATCGGCAACCCCGCCTCGCTGAAACCCGCGGGAATCGAAATCCCTGGAATTCCCGCCAGGTTCGCACTAATCGTGTAGATGTCCGACAAGTACATCGCCAGCGGGTCGTCCGTGAGTGCTCCCAATTTGAAGGCCGTTGACGGCGCGATTGGCGAGGCGATGACGTCGACGTCTTCGAAGGCCGCGTCAAAGTCGTTGCGAATCAGACGCCGAACCTTGAGTGCCTTTACGTAATAAGCATCGTAATAGCCCTCCGAGAGTGCGTAGCTGCCGAGCATCACGCGTCGTTTGACTTCAGCCCCGAATCCCTCGCCCCGAGTCCTCGTGTACATGTCGACCATGTCCTCGAACTCTTCTGCGCGATGACCGTAATGAACACCGTCGTAACGGGCGAGATTACTGGATGCCTCGGACGGCGCGATCAAGTAGTACGTTGCCACCGCATATTTCGAGTGCGGCAATGTGATATCTTTGACCTCAGCCCCAAGCGAGCGATACACGTCCAACGACTGCTTTACCGCAGCCTCGACCTCAGAATCGAGCCCCTCGACAAAGTGCTCGGCCGCGACACCGATTCGTAATCCCTCAAGCGGCTGATCAACGGTTTCGGAGTAAGCGGGCACGCCAGCATTGATACAAGTTGCGTCGCGAGGATCGTGGCCGGCGATCGCTTCCAGCAGCAACGCGGCGCCGTGAACATCGTTTGCCATCGGTCCCAATTGGTCCAGGGAACTTGCGTAGGCAACCAATCCGTAGCGGGATACTCGACCGTAAGTCGGTTTCATGCCAACGATTCCGCAAAATCCGGCAGGTTGCCGAATCGAGCCACCCGTGTCGCTTCCAATCGAAATCGGAGCCATATTTGCCGCGACTGCCGCCGCCGACCCGCCGCTGGAACCTCCAGGCGCGTGTTCCAAGTTCCACGGATTTCGCGTCGGTTTGAACGCCGAGTTCTCGCAGCTCGATCCCATGGCGAACTCGTCCATGTTGGTCTTGCCGATCAGCACGGCGTCGGCATCTTTTAGCAGCGTACTGACGTGAGCATCGTACGGCGGTACGAAGTTCTCAAGCATGCGGCTCGAGCACGTCGTCGGTACACCCTCGGTGCACAATACGTCTTTCACAGCGACCGGCAAGCCGCCAAGCTTACCGATTTCCTGGCCATCACTGCGTTTTTGATCAATCTCAGTCGCCTGAGCCAGTGCTGACTCGCGGTCGACATGAACATACGTGCCCACTTTTTCGTCATGGGCTTGGATTTCGTCGAGGAACGCTGTGGTGATCTCCACACTCGTGGCCTCACCCCGCTCCATCAGGCCAAGCAATTCGCTGGCCGTAGCTCCTATAATGGACATCCTGTTGGGTCTCTCTGCGTCAGCTCAAAAACTGAATCCTACCTTCGTCAGAGAAGTGTCTCGAACCGAGACAATATTGGCAAGCGGAAAAGGCAATCCAGGCGGCAACAATCTTGGCGAACAAATCCACCGGAAGCCAGATTTTTGGCGGGTGCTTTGCCTGGATCACGTTGAAGAATAAAGACGCCCCAAATTTCAAGGAATCTTCTCACAACAGATGCCGAAAAATCGTAGAGATTTGATAGACATGTAGAGTTCTCTTGATGATAATACGTCAAAACCCACCTGCGGTGTGCTTGGGGGAGCAGCCGTGACACTCTATTTTCGATCTTTTAATTCCGACGCTCTGGCCAAGCGGCTATGAGCGTTTTTTTGTTTTAATGATTCTCTCATTCTCTTACTTTCCTAACTCTGGGAGTACTTCATGGTGCAAAAGAAACTGATTACAAGATGTTGTCGGCCTGCCGTTTGGCTATTGGCAGTCATGCCATTGCTCTTTCAGGTCGGCTGCGAGAAGGTTCCGACTTTTGGTGAGCTGACCGGTGGTCAATCAACGGACGCTCCGGCACAAGCGGCCCCTGCGCAAGGCAATCCCCAACCCGCAGCGCAGCCCGCTCCAAAACCGCAAACTCCGACAGGGCCATCCCCACAAGAAGTCATTGCAAAGTTCAAAGAAACGCCTGGTCACCGCATTTCGAACGCACAATTGGCCACTATCGCTGCACTGCCAGCCGGAAGTGGAGCCGAGACATTCACGGAATTGAGTTTGGGGGCCAGCCAAGTTGATGACAACGGAATGGCACACCTGGTCAAATTCACGAATCTCGAGGTTCTCAAGTTGGGTCGGATGCAAAATCTTACCAATGCCGGTTTGGCTGCCTTGGCAAGTTTGCCGAAGCTGCGCGAGGTTGACCTCAACACGACAGTCGTCAACGGGACGGGCTTGGCAAACTTGCAGCGTGCTTCGACCTTGCAGTCAATCAATCTGCAAGGCACGGGAGTAACCGATGCGGATTTGGCTCCGTTGGCAGGTTTGACGAACTTACAGATTATCAATCTTAATGAGTCGCGAATCACCGACGGCGGATTCCAACACTTCGCGAACATGCCGCAGCTGTCACAAGTTCACGCTTCACGAACATCGATCAGTGGAGTGGGCTTTGCCAACGTCAAGGCTGTCGAAACGATGAGCGTGATCATAGCCGACAATACTCGATTCGACGCCGAAGGCATGAAAGCGATCTCACGCTTCAAGAACTTGACGACGTTGGACTTGGCCCAGACTCGGATCAACGATTTGACGACGAAGCCCCTGTCGGGCATGAAGAAGATGCAAAATCTTAATCTGGCATATCTGAATGTCACATTGAAGACCACTGCTCACATGAAGGGCATGAAGCAGTTGCAATCGTTGAATATGTTCAATGCTCGTGGCGTCAACGGCTTGGCAATTAAGAATTTGATCAATTGTAAGGAATTGAAAAACCTGAATATTGATGGGACAGCGTGCGTAATCAACGACATTACGGCCATTCAAAACTACGTTCCGGCTGTTGTCGTGCGGTGGAAGGGGCGCGATTACAGGAAATAGCCTACGCACACAATGAACGAATCCGAACGCGGTTGACCTTGAAAACAGGCCAGCGGCGCTAGAAGATCAAGCCCGGTGCTCGCTGAGCGCCGGGCTTTTTTAGGTTCTTCACTGAATACCGGGGTGGCCGGGGTCGAGTCTTCGTGCCCCCGATGGTTGCTTCAACTCGGGACTCGAAGACTCGTTCCCATTGCATAGGTTTAAGACTTTGAAACAGAAGGACGCGAAGTTCGCAAAGAAGAAACCTATTCTTCATTCTTAGCGAACTTCGCGATCTTCTGTTCAAATTTCATCATGCAAAACAAGGAGTTCGCTCAACTCGTTTCAAGCCACTCCCTATAACCACCTTGCCGCAATTCAGTGAAGAACGCTGTTACCTCGTTACCGATCTAAAGACTGCACGACATGAGCCAAATCCGCGCCATTGCGACCATGGAATTCCAAGGCGTCAACGAAGCTTTGGAGTTCCTCAAACGCACTCGCAGTGAATTGCGAATGTTGCGGATGGCTCGCGTTTATCGTGATCGATTTCAGATTATCGACATCAACGGCGACGCGTTCGAGATCACCGGCATTGGATATCCAGACCCCGACATCGTGCCGATCTTGAACAATGTCAACACGGCCTACAAGCAAGACTTGATCCACGAGCCGACGGATGATGAGTTCAAGCAGTTCAAGACAGGCCGCCGTTATTGCTGGGCTCAGGATCGGGTGATGTGACAACTCAAGCATAGAATCCCTCGCCAATTCGGTTAGAATGCAGGCATGTCGTCAGATACTCTCTCACCTTCCGAATCGATGGGCACATTGGGGATTGTCGGCGTCGGCTTGCTCGGCGGGTCGATTGCCGCAGCGGCGAAGAAACGGGTCCTCGCACAACGAATCATTGGAATCGGTCGCAATGCTGAGCGATTACAGCGAGCCAGCGACGGCGGGCTTCTTGACAGCTATTCAACCGAGTTATCTCAGGCAGCCGAGGAGTGCGATGTTCTCGTGTTCTGTACGCCCGTTAATCGAATCATCGAGGGAGTTCGCACGGCGGCAGCGTCTTGCCGATCAGGTACCTTGATCACCGACGTCGGAAGTTGCAAAGCAGGTATTTGCCAAAGCCTGTCCGCAGAATTGCCATCAAACGTGAGCTTTGTGGGCTCTCATCCGATTGCTGGCTCGGAAAAGCAAGGTTTCGAACACGCGAAGGAAGAGTTATTCAGCGGCAGCGTTTGTGTGGTCACACCAACAGCCAGACAGCTCGAGATGCCCAGCTTCGACGCTCAATTGTCGAGGACCACTCGCTTCTGGCAGGCACTTGGAGCAACCGTCATCCAGATGTCGCCCGAGGCCCACGATCTGGCGCTGGCAGAGACAAGCCATCTTCCCCACGTCGTTGCCGCCGCTCTTTCGCGAGCTTTGGACTCCGAGAATCGCCAGCTGGCAGCGACCGGATTCCGAGATACGACACGAATCGCAGCGGGCGATCCCGATCTGTGGCTGGCGATCTTGCAAGACAATCGCGACGCTGTGTTGCAAAGCCTGGCGCGTTTTCGCGAGCAATTGGACTCGTTCCAAGAATCGCTTCAGAATCGTGATGTGGAGGGCTTGAAAAAGCTGCTTGAAGACGCGAAAACCAGTCGAGATGGGCTGAATTGACTTCTGTGGGCACTGTCCTAACTGTGGGCACTGTCCTAATCGTCTCGTTTAACCCGTAGCCGAAGGCGAGGCCTCACTTCCTCGCCTTCGGCTACGGGTTAAACGAGACTGTTATGGTCGTTTTGCCAATTCACCATCGCAGATCAATCGCGCTGATATCGGAGACCTCGCCAGTATGCTTTGGGAAGTAGAGATTCGCCCGGATGCGGGTCAAGTGGATCGTGAAGGCCAGCGGATCTTGGCCGAGTCAAAGGCTCTGGGCGTCAATTCGATAAACGACGTTGCTTCTGCGCGATCGTTCTTGATCGAAGGTAATC
Organism: Planctomycetaceae bacterium; assembly: GCA_002722955.1. Classification (GTDB taxonomy): domain Bacteria; phylum Planctomycetota; class Planctomycetia; order Planctomycetales; family Planctomycetaceae. Next base: position 21,843 of record PBMZ01000010.1, read on the forward strand.
TTGCCGCCGCCGACGTTCAACGAGCGGCCAACAGCCTTTTGGCTGATACGGTGGTCGAAGTTGTCCAAGCGCGGCCAGTCAGTGAAGCTGTCGCCGAAAATGGCTCGCAATTATTGAATGTGCTGTTCAAACCCGGCGTGACCGACAACGTTGCCCTTAGTACAAAACAAGCTCTCAGCGATATGGGACTGGCCGTCGATGCTGTTTCGACTTGCCGCAAGTATTGGTTTGATGATGGCGCCGCTGGCGAGGAGTTGGATCGAGTGTCCTCGAAGATCCTGGCCAATGATGCCATCGAGTACGTGCTGGCCGGGCCGCTCGATATCGAAACAATCGCGATGGGCAGTCAGTACCAGTTCGAGTTGAAACGCGTCGCGATCCGTTCGATGGATGATGCGGAGCTCATGAAGCTCAGTAGCGAAGGGCAACTTTATCTCGACCTGACCGAGATGCAGACGATTCAGCAGCATTTCGTCGAGCTAGATCGCGATCCGACGGATGTTGAATTAGAGACCGTGGCGCAAACGTGGAGCGAACACTGTTCGCACAAGACGCTCGCCGGTCGCATTCGATACGTCGACGAAAACGGCGAACGACGCTTCGAGAACATGCTGAAAGAAACCATCTTCGCTGCCACGACCGAGATTCGCGAAGCACTGGGAAGTGATGATTGGTGCGTCAGCGTCTTCAAGGACAACGCCGGAATCGTCACCTTCGATGATCAACAGAATGTGTGCTTCAAGGTCGAGACTCACAATCACCCGTCGGCACTGGAACCTTACGGCGGAGCCAACACTGGCATCGGCGGCGTGATCCGCGATCCGCTGGGAACGGGACTCGGCGCAAAACCCATCTGCAACACTGATGTGTTCTGCTTCGCCCCACCAGACACCGCTTACGATGATCTTCCCAAAGGCGTGTTGCACCCCAAGTCGGTAGCACAAGGCGTTGTTTCGGGCGTTCGCGACTACGGCAATCGCATGGGCATCCCCACAGTCAACGGAGCGGTCTATTTTGACGAGCGGTACTTGGGCAATCCGCTAGTCTACTGCGGCAACGTCGCCATGATCCCCATCGACAAGTGTGACAAAGAAGCAAAACCGGGCCACTTGATCGTTGCCGTCGGCGGTCGCACTGGTCGAGATGGCATTCACGGCGCGACGTTTTCCTCTGCTGAATTGACCGACGAAAGCGAGACTCTCAGCGGTGGAGCCGTCCAAATTGGAAACGCCATCACCGAAAAAATGGTGGTCGACGTGATCCTCAAGGCACGCGATCGTGGCCTATACGCCGCGATCACTGACTGCGGAGCGGGCGGCTTCAGCAGCGCCGTTGGCGAGATGGGCGAGGAAACCGGAGCCGAGGTTTATCTTGAGCGGGCCCCGCTGAAGTATTCCGGCTTGTCTTACACCGAGATTTGGATATCTGAAGCGCAAGAACGCATGGTGCTGGCTGTTCCGCCAGAGAACTGGGACGAGTTTCACTCGTTGTGCGAATCGGAAGGCGTCGAAGCCGCCGTATTGGGTGAGTTCACGGACACGAATCGACTTGTGTTGAACTACCATGGCACGCAAGTCGCGGACCTCAAAATGGAATTCCTTCACGAGGGACGGCCACCCGTTGTCCGCGAGGCAACTTATGAGGCACCTGCCAGCGAACCGTTGAGCTTGCCTCAAAAGGAATGTTACAACGACGACCTGAAGCAGATTCTGGGATCGTTGAACGTGTGCAGCAAAGAATGGATCATCCGCCAATATGACCACGAGGTCCAAGCAGGCAGCGTCGTCAAGCCGATGGTGGGCGTTCAAAACGATGGGCCTTCCGATGCCGCCGTGGTCCGTCCCGATTTGCGATCTTCTCGCGGGCTGGCAATTTCCTGTGGCATGAACCCATGTTATGGAGACTTCGATCCGTATCACATGGCCGCGTCGGCCGTTGATGAAGCGGTGAGAAATTGTATCGCCGTCGGTGCCGATCCCAGCCGAATCGCGATCTTGGACAATTTTTGTTGGGGAAACACGGAACGTGCCGAGACGTTGGGAAGCCTCGTCCGAGCCGCCTTGGCGTGTTACGACGTCTCGAAGGCATTTCAAACACCGTTCATTAGCGGAAAAGATAGTCTCAACAACGAGTTTTCGTTCGAGGACGAAAACGGCGAGAAACAGACGGTGGCCATTCCATCGTCATTGTTAATCAGTGCGTTGGGACAATTGGACGACATCGGCAACGCGGTCACTATGGACGCTAAAGAAGCCGGAAACGTCCTGTTCTTGGTGGGGGAGACGTTCGAGGAACTCGGTGGCAGCCACTTCTCACTGGTCAATGACCTGACCGGCGGCGAAGTACCGAAAGTCGATGTCGCATCAGCTCCTAAGATCTTCAACGCCGTCCACTCCGCAATTTCCAGCGGCCTTGTCCGAAGTTGCCACGACTTGTCCGAAGGTGGCCTTGCGGCGGCATTGGCGGAAATCGCGTTTGCTGGTGGATTGGGAATCACTGCCGACTTGAGTTCTCTCAGCAATGACACAGAGTTAAGCGATGCCGCCTTGCTCTTCTCAGAAAGTAACACGCGGTTCGTAGTCGAAGTTGCCTCGGAATCTGCCAGTGCCTTCCAATCAACATTCGAGGGCCTCCCGTGCCGCCAGCTCGGCCAAGTCACCGCAGACAACCGCCTACAAATCGTCAACGCAAGCGGCCAACAACTGATTGATGCCGACATCGACGGTTTCAAAGCCGCGTGGCAAAGCCCACTCGACTGGAATTAGTCTTGCTTCCAATTTGGACATGCCTTGTTCGACATTGGACATTCAATTTCCTCAGGCCGCATTCGGGCTGCTACGAATTCCGCTGCCTCTACGCTTGAGGTTTGCTTGCCCGCATGTATGCTCACTGAAAGGAATTACTTGATCACCTTTCAGGGGTATTGGAATGTTGCGACTTCGATGTGCTGGGCAATGTGCAGTTTTCACGATTGCGGTTCTCACGTTAACGATGACGGCGAACGCGGAGAGAGACCCGATCCGCTTGACGCATGGCCCGATGGTCGGAAATCCAACTGCTCACTCGATGTCGGTTTGGGGCCGAACATCTGATCCCGGCAAGTTCGAGGTTCGCTACGGCACGAATGCCGATCGCTTGTATCAAGTCAGCGGTTCCGCAACCACTCGCATTGGTCATGATAATACGGGAGTGGCACGTCTGAAGGACCTCAAATCCGACACGCGATATCACTATCAAGTTTTTGTCAATGGCCGCCCACACGGCTTGCCCGGAACGTTTCGTACGCTTCCAAGTTCCGAAGACACGCGAAACGAAAAGTACAATCCCAAGGGGCTCTTCAATTTCCGTTTCCAAATCGGCTCATGCGCGAACCAGAACCCACTGCACGGTATCGGCCATCGAACTCCCACGTACGAAAACCTGAACCGTGATTGGGCGGACAAAGTCCATTTTCACATCATGAACGGAGACTGGAGCTATGAAGAATTGCGAGAACACCCACCTGAAGCGTGGCGACTGACTCAGGGAATTAAGACGTTTCCAATGTCGGTCAAGGTCATGCCAACGATCGTCGGCTGTTGGGAAAACTACAAACTCTACTTGTCTCGCGGTGTGGAGTTATCCAAGTGGCATCGAAACGTTCCCAGCTTCTTTACGTTCGATGATCACGAATTGGTCAATGATATCTGGGGCTCTTCGGAAGCTGGCAAGCGACACAGACGCACCGTTTTCCGCGACATCGGCACGCACGCGTGGTACGACTACCTTGGCTGGGCCAATCCCATGGTCCACAAAACGCCCGTGCATTACGGCAAAGCCACGATGAAAGGCGGCAGCGATCTGCTGATCGACAAGAGCACCGACTTCACCAAGCTGCCTTTGGACGAGATGACGAACCTACACGTTCACTGGGGAACGCCGGAGGCCGGAGCCAACGACATTCGATACGACAACGACGATGGCAACAAGAACTCGTACGTCTACGACATCAAAGAAGTCGTCAACAAAAACACGCTACGTCTGCACATGCCGGCCAAAGTGGATGACATGGACTTGAGCTATTCGATCGGCCGCCGAAGCTACGCCAAGTTTCGCTCGTCAAATTGCGAGTTCTTCCTGTTAGACACTCGCGGCGATCGCGATATGCACGACATCCGTCAACGAGACAAACCGGGTGTCTCGATGATCGGCAAGCCGCAGCGCGAATGGTTGTTGAAATCGATGAAGGAAAGCGACGCGGACTTCTTCTTCGTGATTTCAACCGTCCCCTTCATGATTCCTCACAGCGGCGCCGGCGGCTTCGAGTTC
>PBMZ01000011.1 GCA_002722955.1 Planctomycetaceae bacterium
CCCGTCGTTTTCTTCTCCGTCGTCGGAGAGCACCAAGATGTCACTGCCACCGAAAGCGTTGAATTCGCGATCAACGGCGGTCAAGCGATCATCGATTTGGGCGACTTGTGTGTAGCTGACAATGGCGTCATCAATCGAGATACTGCCCGTTTGACTAAAAGTCGTTTGGTGAGTGACCGTTGCCGCTGTGAAGAAACCGGGGGCTCGAAGATCCAGTGAGTCGGCTGAGGTCCCGCTGTCTTGCCCATCGAACGACAGACCTCCGGTGGGAATCGGAATTCCGAAAAAGTTGATGTTGAACGAAAAGCTGTCTTGGTCAGTTGAACCCACAATCGTCAACTGTGCGGTGGCGTCCAGAATCGTGATCGTGTCCGTGCTGTTGACGACAACTTGAATTCCGCCCAGCGTTGAGGACACGTCCAATGTATCGCCAGTGCCGTCATCAGCGGCCGACATCGATCCGACTCGAATGCTGTCTTCACCGGAACCACCATCAATGGCAATTGGAAAGCTGGCGGCTCGAATGCCTGTAGTATCAATTAGATTGACGGCGTCATCACCGAACACATTCAGACTTGTGACGTCCGTGGGATTGACTGGCTGTGAGTCATGGCTGACGACGGCTCCGTTCAGCGTAACCGCTCCGTTTTCGTTGGTGGCGAGCACGATGTTATCGCCATCATCAGAAGAGACGGTGAGCACACCATTGTCAAAAGTCGTCAACAACGTAAGCAGCTGTCGTTGTTCGAGCAATTCCGTATACGATCCCAAACGGGCGCAGCGCAGCCGCCGGGTTCGTCGAATCCATCGACGGAGACCAAGCATTTCTGGGTCCTTGCATCCTTGCAATTGTGACTAATGCTCATTGCTGAGCGGCACGGCACCAAGCGGGGCAGTACCGAGATTTACGGGGGCTGGATGGTATCAGAGATGGGTGAGGGCGGGAATACGTGTTTCTTGGAAGGGATGAATGTCCAATGTCGAACAAGGAATTTCCAAGGTTGAAGTGTTGGATGGAGGAAAGGTTGAGGCGTGTTCGGTTTGTGAGCTTGTTCTTGCCCCTCACCCTAGCCCTCTCCCCTATTTGAGGCGAAGTGAAGGTGTGCGCCGCTCATGGGGAAGAGGGGACCAGGGCGGCATTTGATACTTGGACATTCCTTGTTCGACATTGGACATTCAATTCACCTTCCCTGAAAACGGGATTCCGGCTCTCCCGCTGACAAAAAGCTTGAGTTGCGTGGGTGTCGACGATAGTTTGTTTAGCATCCTCACTATGACGAAAGATTATCGCTTACTGGTAATTCGTTTCTAATTCAGCTCGTTCGCTTAATTGAGACTGTACAATCCGATCCGAATTATCATAATGCAGTGATCACACCGAGATTTGCACGCTTAGAGGTCGGCAAGGGAGACTTGATGGCTAAGCAAGTTGCGTTTCTTCCAGCGGAACTCGACGAGATCGCCGAGCCGCTTAAGGATGAAGACGAGCTTCTGACGGCAGATGAATTGGAATCTCTGTCTTTATTCGAAGAACTAAAGCGAACCCCCTCGTTCGGCCGGTTTCCTGGATTCACGGTTTTGCGCCGATGCCGTACCGGTCGCGTTATGTGTTCGCAAGGTGACGCAGGGGCGACTGCGTTTTTGATCCTCACCACTGAGGACGTGATCGAATTGCGGCAACGGCAGCTTGCATCGATCGAAACGATTCAGAAGTCGCGTGCTGAGAAGGAAGACGACTCGCCTCAACACCAATACTTTCGCGAGTATACCGACCGCGAATTGGAGACTCGTCGCAACGAGATTATCGCCGAACTGGACCAGTTAGGTCAGCGAAAGAAACAAATCGAATCCGAAGGTGCCCGCGGATCAACGGCTCATGTTGCTACCGCCAACTTGCTACTGAATCTGGATGCGAAGAAGCCGCGCGGTTTCTTTAATCGCTTGAAGCGAATGTTTACGGGCGGCGGAATCCGCAAACGCCCCAGCTCGATTCCGATGGACGGTCCCGCTGACATTGACGGCGGCACGCTGCAGGCTCCGCTTCATGAGGGCGAGCTGTTCGGCGAGATGAGTTGCATGAACCGCGCCCCGCGTTCGGCCACGGTCGTCTCGGTCGATGACTGTTATATGTTGGAGATGATCCGCAACGTGCTGGATATGCTCCACAATGACCCGAAATACAAAGCCCTTATGGACGAAACCTACCGAAAACGTGTTCTGGAAGGACACATTCGGGGGCTTTCGGTGTTTGAGGAGCTTTCGGACGAGGAATTCGATCAACTGGAGGGTTCGCTCGAGCTGATCGATCACGAGTCGGGCGAAATCATCTTCGAGGAGCATGAGGAATCCGACAGCTTTTATGTGGTCCGCAGCGGCCTTGTCAAAATTGTTGCTAACGCTTGGTGTCTGTTACGGTCGGAAGAATTCAGCGAGAAAGAGTGGAAAGCCATCGGTGCTGAATTGGCGGCGACTGCCGAAGACGGGACCGTTGGCGGTGCCACGGTTTGGAATTCGCTGTCCGCTGAATCGCAAGACGCCGCGAACTCGGGCAAGTTCGATGCGGACGCTCAATCACGTTTGATTGCCGATCTGAACAAGCTGATTTGCTCGAACACGCTGCCCAAGGAATTTGGCAAGACGACCGAGGACGCGACGGAGCTGACTGGTAGTGCTCAGATTAAGGCCGCCGTGATCGACTTTCCAAAAGAGTGCGACAAGTGGTCGGACTTGGAATCGCGAACCTTCTATCGCTTGTTGCTCGAGCACGTTTGTCCGACTGGCGTTCCGCGACGATCCGCGAATGCGGGACCGCGGCGAACGCTCGCGTATCTTGGCCGGGGTGACTTCTTCGGCGAGATGGGTGTTATCTTCGACGAGCCTCGCAGTGCGACTTGTTACGCTTACGACCATCCTGATGGTGGCTTCCGGCAACGGATTCCTGATTCACGAACCGGTGCTGTTCCGTCGCGGGTTGAGTTGGTGAAGATTAAGAAAGACGACTTTAACGCGTTGTTGGCGCGGTCGCCGTCGATGAAGGCTCGCGTTCAGCAGATTGCCGAGCAACGTAAGAATAAGACTGGTGCCGAGAGGGGTAAGACTGCTGCGGATTTAGTTGATACTCGGACACAATCCCCTGAGTTTGAACAGTTGGGTTTGATCCAGGGCCAAAAGTTGATGCTGATCGACTTGGATCGTTGCACCCGATGCGGTCAGTGCGTGGATGCGTGTGTCTCGGCTCATGACGATGGCAAGACACGTTTGTATTTGGATGGGCCGCGGTTCGAGAAGTACTTGGTCCCGCTGACTTGTCGAAAGTGTCTTGACCCCGTCTGCATGATTGGATGTCCAGTCGGAGCCATCAATCGTGGCGAGAACGATGAGATTCAGATTTCTGACTGGTGCATTGGATGTCGGGTGTGTGCCGAGCAATGCCCGTATGGTTCGATTCAGATGAACTCATTGGCTGAACCCGTCGAATTGTCGGCCGAGGAGCAAGCGCTCTTGGGCGATGATGCCACTGTTCGAGCCGTTGATGAACAAGCTGTTGTGTGTGATTTATGTAGTTCCTTGCCTCGCCAACGACCATCTTGTGTTTATGCATGTCCGCACGACGCGGCTATGCGAGTTGATGCCCGAGACTTTTTCTTGGCATCACCGAAGAATTGAAGATTGACGGATTGATCCCAAGCACCTTTGAGTTTCCCGCCTTGAGGGGCATGTTGTGATATTGGATAAGACCCACCGAACGTGGTTTCTGATCTCGCTGGTCATCTTTGTGGTGGCAACAGTTTCGTACATCGTGTATTCCACGATGTTTGCGCCGAACGGGCCGTCGGGCGGCAGTTTGATGGGCTTGACTTACGGGATCGTTGGCTCGTTGATGATGATTTTCGCTGGCTTGCTGGCTGGTCGGAAGCAAGTTCCCACTTGGACAATCGGAAGTGCTAAGTTTTGGCTTCGCGGCCACTTGTGGCTAGGGACTCTCAGCTTTCCATTGATTCTGTATCACGCGGGTTTCGGTTGGGGCGGCCTTGTTGAAAACATCCTCTGGATCACCTTTGGTATTGTGATCGTTAGCGGTTTTTTCGGTTTGGCGGTGCAGCAATTCTTGCCGCGATTCTTAACCAGCCGGCTTCCGAACGAAACGTTCCACAGTCAAGTGCCGTTTCTATGCAAGCAAATGCAGTTCTTGGGCGATAAAGATATCGCGGAATGCTGCGAGCGCCTCGATGTTGACTACAAACCGTTGACCGAGGTTGCTCGGGAAGTCAGCCGGCAACGGAAGTGGCTGCAGCGCGATAGTGACTTTGAGAAGATCTTGGCCGAGACATACACGCAGGCTCCACCCGTCGCTGGCGACAAGAAGGGCAAGAAAACTACCAAGAAGAAGTCTGTAGCCAAGAAGGACGGGCCCTCGCCCATCGATCAGATGAAAGCTCAAGCTGCGGGCGCTGCCAAACCAGCCAGCCCTTTAGAGCAAGCTCGAGCGCAGGCTGCCGCGAAGGAGGACGGCGCGAAGAAGAGTCCGCTTGAGTTGGCTCGCGAACAAGCGGCCGCGAAAAAGGATGGCGGCAGTGGTGACAAGAAGCTGTCTCCATTGGAGATGGCGCGGGCACAGGGCGCTGCTGGTGGGAAGAAGAAAGCGGCGCCAACAGCGGGAATGTCTCCGCTTGAAATGGCACGACGTCAAGGTGCCGCAGACTCGAAGAAGAAGGAAGCTGCCAAACCAGCGGCGGCAAAGCCCGCGCCAGCAGCAGCAAAACCTGCCAAAGCGAAAACTCCGGCAGTCAGTCAAATTAAAGTCAAGAACGTCGATGACGAAGTTGCTGCCGTACAATCGTTGTTGACCGAGAAATATGGTTACGCGAAAGAGACAGCCGCCGACTTCGCAAATCGCACGCGACCTTTTCTTACGGATGGAAAGGCAGCCGGTGGCACCGCGGCGAAGAAGAAAGCCGCGAGCAAGGGCGACATGATTGTTGTCGGCGACGTTGATGCCGAGATCAACTCGATCACGACGCTCTTGACCGACAAGTACGGCTATGGCGAGAAGCTTGCCAGCGAAATCGCTCAGGCGTCGCGAGCGTTCTTGAGAGAGCCGGAGCCTGGCGAGGTCGATCCGGACCAAGAAGTCAAAGCGATCGAGAATCTATTCACCGAAAAATATGGTTACTCGACAAATCAAGCAACCGACATCGCTGAGAAGGCTCGACCGTTCCTAGTCAAAGCGGAAGAACCGGAACCAGAAGAAGCAGAAAAGAAGGTCGTCGAATCAACAGTTGTTGCGGCCAACGCGCCGGCTGCACCAAGCGGACCAGTGTCGATCCTGGATCGGGCTCGAGCAGAAGGAGCGGTTGGATCCGGAAAACGAGGGGCAATGCCCGCCGCGCCAGCAGCACCAGCGGCTGACTCGGACAAGCCGATGTCTCCGATCGAGATCATGCGGGCTCAAATGGCAGCGAAGAAGGGCGGAGCTGCGGCACCGGCAAAGAGCGACAAGCCAGCAGCCAAGAAGGCAGTTGCCTCGAAAGCTCCAATGCCGAAAAAGGCTGCGGCTAAGGCGGCGATTTCTCCGGAACTGCAGCGAGCTGAATTGAAGGCTTTCTACTTGCAGCAAGTTCGCCCGTATTTGCGACTTGAGGAAAGGTCTCATCGCTTCAATTCTCGAGTCGAACTGAGCCGCGCTTTCGCACAAATGCGATCAAACTTGCCTGTCGAGTTCGACGATGTGCTAGGGCGTCTGCAATCCTATTGCGAGGACCGGCGGCAATTCCGAATTCAAGAACGGCTGTTGAAGTGGATGCATGTTTGGATCTTGTTCCACGTGCCGATCTCAATGGCTTTGTTTGTGTTTTTCATCGTCCATGTAGTGATGGCACTGCGTGTCGTTCCATTTAGCTCGGAAGAGATTTCTAGCTTCTTTCAAAACTTGATTGGACTCCTTTAGTTGCGATAACGGACTGCTTCAATGCCCGACCTACGTACAAGTCGAGAACTCGCCGAACGCGTCGAGATCGAATTTCACCACCGGCCGAACATGCTGCGTCGCCGGATGTGGAGACTGTCGGCTGTTGCGGTGATCTTATCGCTTGCCTGGCTGGCTTACGCTGCGGTCAAGGGGCAATACGACATCTACGTCGCTGGTGCGTTGGCGACTCCTCACCAAATGTTCGAGAACGACTGTGCCAAGTGCCACACGAATTGGGGACCCGCCGAGCGGCTTTGGGACGCCGTCTCCAAACCACTTCCGGCCGAACATCCCTTCTTCTATGACAAGGAAACGTCGTCCGTCTCGAATGAGAAGTGTATTGCTTGCCATCCTGGACCAGCTCACCGAGTCGACCAAGTTCCAGAGCACAACGAGATTTCTTGTGCTCAATGCCATCGTGATCACATGGGAAAAGACCACGACCTAGCGTGGCTTGCCAATCAACAATGCATCGCCTGCCATGACAACCTGAAAGTGGTCAAGATGGAGAAGGACGAAGACGGGAGTCTAATACGCACCGATGAAATCATTGAGACGGAGTCCTTTCATCGAACGATCGATAACTTCGATTTGGACGGGCACCCAGAGTTTGGTGTCCTTAGATTGATGGCTCAAGAAGGCACCTTGCCCAAGAAGAATCATAGCGCCAAAGCACTGGTGGCCGAGATCACAAGGACGGCCGCCGAAGAACCCGACGAAAAGTGGAAGGGCAAGAGTCGCTGGCAAGACGTTGCCCGGATTCGATTCAATCACGCTAAGCACCTCGACCCGAAATTGCTTGGTGAAGACGGCAAGGAGCTTGGCAAGTCCATGGAGTGTCAGGAGTGTCACAAGCCTGATGCCGCCCGCCGATACATGTTGCCAATCGTGTACGAGACGCATTGTGAAAAGTGCCACGCCTTGCCTTTTGATGTCGAGAACTTTCCGGGCAAGCGTGTTCCGCACGAGACTCCCGAGCTTGTTCGTGGCTTCTTGACCGACGTCTATACGCTCCGCACACTTCGCGAAGCAGCAAAACCCGTCGCGACCGCTGATGACGAAAACTCGAATGCTGAAGCGACGAGCGTGTTGGGATTGCCGAGCCGCGATATTCCTGGTCGTAAACCGTTTGGCACGCGACTCTCGGCAGAAGAAATTGAAGAGATCAAGAAGCTCGTCGACGAAGCGGAATTGCTGGTCAAGGACCACGAGTCGTGGCTTGAGGTCAATAAGATGGACCGACTCTCGCAGCAGCGGGTCCACTCACTGTTTGGCGTTGGTGGTGGCGGGTGTAAGTATTGCCACGTTGTGAATGAGACCAACGACGGCTCGGTGAAGGACTGGGAAGTTGTGAAGCCAAACATTCCTGACCGCTGGTATCCTCACAGCCGTTTCCGTCACGACAGTCACCGAATGTTGCGTTGTACCGTTTGCCATGAAGGCGTCGCTGATAGCAAGAGTACCGGTGATGTGCTCATGCCATCTATCAAATCATGTCTCGGGTGCCATACTAATCGGATCAAACCGAATTCGCCGAACTCGAACGCGAAGCTTGTCGCGGCACGGACTGATTGTGTGGAATGCCATAGTTACCATAATCACAAGGGTGAAAACTTCAACGGGCGATTGAATACGTTGCTTGAGCCGCAAGCCGCAAAGGATGACGAAACTTCGAGCCCGGAAAACTCGAAGTAAGGCTTGAGACGTGCGCGTTTGCCAATCATATTGCGTTGCGTGCCTCTCACCTTCCCGTCAATAAGGCTTGCCCTTTCGTTCATTAAACGTCACACCCGAAGTTCCCTTCATTGTCGTTCCGCGACAAATCGCCGGTAGATTCCATTCCAGCCGAAATCTTTTCCAGTCTTTCCTGTTTCCGACTGAAGACACAAACTTAACCACTTTTCGATTGCGGCAATTTACTGACGAGAATTTTGTTGCAAACACCCCACTTGCGATCGATGATTGGGGATCACCGCCTAGATTTCGCAGTGTTTGTCCACGTCGAAAGATTACTGTTCACCGATATTTACCGCGACTGATTTCGCTCCTTGGAGAGATCAATGGTTCGCTTGTCGATTGCCACTTTAAGTTTGCTCGGCGTCACCGCTTTTGCGTTGATGGCGTGGGCTGAAGATACAAAACCCGTCAAAACTGAAACCGTGATCGCGAAGCTGTCGCCGACTCCGACCGCGATCGCATCGGCAACTGTCGGTGATCATCACGCCGCCGCACGAAAGTTCGTCGGAAGTACATCCTGCGCCGCGGCGAATTGCCACGGCGGCGACGGAATCGATCGGCGGCACAACAGCGGGTTTAGCGTTGTTGGCAGCGAGTACAGTTATTGGGTCCAAAACGACATTCACGCTCAGGCCTACAACGTCCTTTTCAACGACGTTTCGCGATCGATGGCGGAAGCATTGAACGCCGCGAAGCCGGCAAAGGATCGCCGCGAAGCACACGAAATGAAAGAGTGCCTGGCATGTCACTCGCCGAATGCCGCTGGTCCAGTGAACTTTGATCCCAAGCACCACACCCTGACCGATGGCGTAGGCTGCGAATCTTGCCACGGAGCTGCGGGCGATTGGCTCTCACCACACATTCAACCGGACTGGAAGCTGAAGTCGAAAAAAGAAAAGGAAGCCTTGGGTTATCGTGCCACTGACGACCTCTTGACCCGAGCCAAAGTGTGTTCCGAATGCCATATCGGTGGAGCGAATCGTGACGCCAATCACGACTTCTATGCAGCTGGTAAAGGCCACCCCAGATTGTATTTCGAGATGAGTGCCTTCCATGCCAACATCAGGAAGCACTGGGTGCCACAAGTCGATCACTGTTTGAACTCGACTGATGCTGAGTTGCGAAAGACAGTCAAAGCGAAAGGCATTTCCGCATTGCCCCCAACGATGAATAACGTCCACTCGAACTTCGAGGCAAAGCTGTGGGCAGTCGGTCAATTGGCGTCGGCCGAAGCAGCCGTCTTGACCTTGAAAGACCGTATGAAGCGCGACGTCTTGCCCGAATACGCTCACTACGATTGCTTTGCTTGCCACAGCGATTTGAATGGTGGCAATCAACGGCAACAAGAGAGCTATTTGAAGACCAGAATTGTTGGTCGTCCTGCATGGGGAACTCGCATGTTTCCGGTCCTTCGAGAAACCACGAACTGGCACGGTGTGAAGCTTGATAAAGATTCCGCGTTTGGTCACATCTTCTTGAAGCTATCGAAGTGGCAGACTCCAGATGGCAAGCATGTCGCGGCCCTCGAAGATCAATTGAATAAGGCCGCCAACAAGATCAATGCCGATGATTTCTCGGCCAAATCCATGAAGTCATTGATGCACGACATCGCCGGTTGGGAAAGCAAGTTTGTCTCAAGAAACTGGGACGGAGCCGCTCAAAGTTACTTGGCTCTGGTCGCCTTGCATCGAGGCTCTATTGAAATGGGACGTGGTGTTGGGATTACCCCTAATAAAGACGAGCGGCGAATCGCCGAAGCCCTTGAAAAAATCCGCAATGAATTGCGATTTCCGGATGGCTACAACAGCCCAGCTAGCTACAATAACCAAACCGACAAGGGTTCCCAGGTAATTATCAAGAAGAATCTGAAAGTGATCCGGGACCTCACGAGTTCCCCCTAGGTTTCACCTCGAAGGACAATTCAACAATGGCAGTGAATCGAGATTGGTGTGGTATGAGAGGGACATCATTGAAAGCGGTGCTCACCCTAGCCATCACAGGGTCAATTTTTTCACTAGGTGTCGCGGATGAGAAGCTAACCCCGCAGCCAGTTCAAGACAAAAACAAAGTACAAGGCGAGCTCCTTGCCTTGTTGCAAGATGATGCTGCGGAAGCAGGAGAGGGTGGCGCCAACCAGACGGTGGCGGGCGAGTGGCACATCCGGACGTTCTATGGTGTTGCTCAATGCATCCTATGCCACAGTCGTGCTCCATCAAACGCCCCAACCCTTCCTGGTGGTACTCGAATCAAGATCGTTGACGATGGTTGGATCCTCTACAGCGAGTATCCCATTTGGGCGCAAAAAGATAAGCATGTCCAAGCTTACGCCGTCCTATTGAATGAGCGTTCCAAGAAGATGGGGGAGCTCCTCGGAACCGATGTCTCTCGCGATCAACGATGTATCGCGTGTCACTCGGGAACTCCGATTGCTCTTGTTGAAGCTGATGAAAAAGGACTCGTTAATAAAGAAGCGATTACGAACGTCGACCTCATGTACGGCGTTACTTGTGAAGGGTGCCACGGTGGTTCGGGCGGTGAAGACGGATGGTACAACCCACATACTCGTCAGCCAGTGAAGCCTTATAAGGACGATACTTGGCGATTCATGACGCCTGACCAAAAGAAGAAGCATGGCTTTAACGATGTGCGTTCACCCGCTGCACGCGCTCGACTCTGCTCGTCCTGCCATTTGGGAGATGCTGGGATGGGACGAGTTGTTACGCATGACATGTATGCAGCAGGGCACCCACCATTGCCCGGCTTTGAAATTGAATCATTCATTGATCAAATGCCTCGCCACTGGCGTTTCTTCGATGAAAAGAAAGACAAAGGCAAATCTAACTTTATTGAGAATACGAAGGACGAGCTCTACAAGGGTGATCGCTTCAAGGAAGACAGTCTTCTTCGAACTCGCTCGATGTTAATTGGTTCGATCGTTGTACTTTCTCAAAATGTGAAGCTTATTTCGGACCTCACCAACAACAGTGACGCTGGCGGCTTGAAGATCAAGCCAGAATGGCCTGAGTTGGCTCAATTCGAGTGCTTCGCTTGCCACCATGACTTGAAGTATCCGGGGTGGCGACAAACTCGAAAGCCGCCAGGAGTTCCGGGGCGTCCAACTTTGCGAGAGTGGCCTATGGCTATTCCAAAGATCGCCGTGAAATTTGGTGGTCTTGATGAAGTAGCCTTCGATAAAGCTTTGAAAGCTGTCGTCAGTGCTTCGGTTGCTCGCACGCTTGGCGATGCGAATAAGTTGAAGGCCTCTAGCGACGCTTTCGCCAAGTGGGCTGACGAAGCTGCTGCCAATTTGGAACGCACGGTCATCGGTCGAGACCAAGGCAAAGCCATATTGCAGGCAATTTGCGATGTTTGTGCCAACGAGACTCTCGATTATGATTCCGCTCGTCAAATGGCATGGGCATTCATGATTGTTGAGCGAGAAGTTCGCGGTGAAAGGAATGTTGTCGTCGATCTTGGCAAAGAGCTTGGCGACGCCCTGACGTTTGGTAATCCTCTTCGCGGCTACGCTGACGACGATTCCTTCTTAGCGGCACTTAAATCGCTCGACTACAATCCTGATGGCGATGGTAACGATGGGTTGTTCTTGTTGAATCTTCGCAAAGGACGCACAGCCAAACGCGATCTTCCAGACGGCGAATCTCAGCTTCCAACAATCGAAGTTGATTTGACAAAGACCATGCCTGTCTACGGAAGCTATGAACCAGATGAGTTCAAAAAGCGTTTTGCTAAGGTCGCCGAATTGGTCGACAAACTCTAGCAATTGAATTCTTGCTGATCTGAAGGCACACTTCACTTCGGTGGGGTGTGCCTTTTTTGTTCGGGTGATTGTAGGCAGAAGCTAGATGTACCTTGGTATTGAAATCGGCGGCACCAAACTTCAATTGGGTATTGGTACTGGTGGTAACCTAGAAGCGCTCGAGCGGCGTGATGTCGACATCTCGGCCGGAGCTGAGGGCATTCGCGCGCAGATCGAAGCTGTCGGTCGCATTGTGTGCCAACGGTATCCGATTGAGGCTGTAGGCTATGGGTTTGGGGGGCCAGTGAACTCAGCCGATGGCACAGTTGTAACCAGTCATCAAGTCTCCGGTTGGGACAATTTCCCGCTTAGGAAGTGGACGGAAGACCTGTTTTCCGTTCCTGTTCATCTTGGCAATGACTGTGACGCGGCAGCGATTGCTGAGGCTCGTTTTGGAGCTGGGGCCGGACAGCAAGTTGTCTTCTATGTGACGGTTGGGACTGGTGTCGGTGGCGGTTTGGTGATTGGTGGCGAGTTGCATGGTCTGAGTGACTCGCAAGCTAGGCCCTTGGCATCGGCCGAGATTGGTCATCTGCGGCCTGGATTGATCGCCGAAAACGCGCACCACACGGTTGAGTCGATCTCGAGTGGCATGGGAATTGAAACTCGCGTTCGTGAGCAGATTCAGTTCAACACGCAACATCCTGTTCTAGACGGGCAAGAAATTCCAACACAAGAGCTCGAGGCGAGTTTCGAGGATGACAGGTTTGACCTAACGTCGCGCTGCAGCGGCGACCTAGAACAGCTAACGGCCCAAATGATTGCCGAGGCTGCTGCTGATGGAAATGGTCTCGCGCTTTGTGCAATAGACGAATCCGTCCGCACACTTGGTTGGGCGATCGGCCAAGTCGTTTCGCTAACAGCCCCCAGCATCGTTGTTGTCGGCGGTGGTGTATCCTTGATGGACGAGACGTTGTTTTACTTGCCGCTTAGAGAATACGCAAAGCAGTATGTTTTCCCACCCCTTCGCGACCGTTTCGAAATTGTCCCTCCCACCCTGGGCGAGGAAGTTGTTGTCCACGGTGCTCTGGCATTCGCCGAGGGTGCAAAGGGGTCACCTAAATCATGAATACACGCCTAAGTGATAATCTACTTCAACTCATCGCCAGCTTGGTGTGCATGATTCTTGGCACGGTTGTCAGCGTCAGTATTCTTGGCCCTCGCATTGAAGGATTCGTATTCGGTGCCATTGGAAGTGTTCTTACAGGTGTCTTTGTGAGCGGGCTGATCCTGATGATTCGGCGGTCAAGCGGCAGGCAGTGCGGATGACTCGGACCAGTCAGAGACTTAACACAGCGATGTCTCTAGGCCATTTGGCGACGCTTCGTTAACATCTGGCTCGAATTGTTGACGTTTGCGAAAGGGAAAGGATGCCCTGGCTGCTAAATTGTATCTATGTTTTGCTGTGCGTGCTGATTGCGCCGGTGATTGCATACCGCCGCTTCCGATACGGCAAATATCGCGAAGGCTGGAATCAAAAGCTCTGGGGTTCTTTGCCCGAGAGGAATTCTGATCAACCCTGTGTTTGGTTTCACGCTGTCAGTGTCGGCGAGGTCTTGCAGCTTAAGAGTGTCGTTTCTGAACTCAGGACCAGTCGTCCTGACTGCGACGTTGTTATCTCAACAACAACGTCAACTGGTCAAGCGGTCGCCAACGAAAAGTTTCCTGATTGCCAAGTGTGTTACTTTCCGTTGGATTTCACTTGGTCCGTCCGTCGAGCAATCGCCCGAGTCCGTCCGTCGGTCGTTGTGTTGGTCGAGTTGGAATTATGGCCGAACTTCATCTGGGAAGTTTCGAGGTTGGGTATTCCGCTAGCACTCATCAACGGTCGAATGAGCGAACATAGCCACCGCGGCTATCGGCGGATTCGGCCATTGTTGAAGAATCTTCTTTCCAAGTTCTCGACGATTGCTGTTCAAAACGGTGTTTATGCTAGCCGACTCTTGGATTTGGGGGCCTTGCCCGAGAAGCTGCAAGTGACTGGCTCGGTCAAGTTTGATCACATCGAAACGAACCGCGGAAATGATAAGACAAAAGAGCTTCGCGATTCCTTTCGAATCGCCTCTGACGCGAAGGTGTTTGTTGCGGGAAGTACACAAGCTCCCGAAGAAAACTACGCCATCGATGCATGGCTTGAGGCCAGGAAGCTGTATCCTGAACTGAGGCTGATTTTGGTGCCTCGACACAAGGAGCGGTTCGAGGAAGTCGCGGAGCTGGTGTTGTCACGAAGTCTGCCCCTCGTGCGACGAAGTCGTGGCGACGACGCTACAGATTACGACGCCGTGATCCTGCTCGATACGTTGGGAGAACTGGGGGCGTGTTGGGGATTGGCGGATGTTGCTTTTGTTGGTGGGAGTTTGACCAACCGCGGCGGCCAGAACATGATCGAACCAGCCGGGTATGGAGCCGCCGTTACCTTTGGGCCGAACACGCAGAACTTTCAAGATGTCGTCACCGCGCTTCTCGAACACGAGGCGGCATTGGTGGTGCACGACCAAGCAGCAATCACCGAGACCCTTGAATTGCTCCTGCGGGATACCACAATGCGAACGCAAATGGGACAGGCCGCTCAGCGATTCGTCTTGACGCAACAGGGTGCAACAGCGAAAACTGTCGCCTCTATTTGCGATCTCTTGCCGAAATCTAGCCAACGGAGGGCCGCGGCATGAGCCCTGATGCGTCCGAATATG
Source organism: Planctomycetaceae bacterium (assembly GCA_002722955.1). GTDB lineage: Bacteria > Planctomycetota > Planctomycetia > Planctomycetales > Planctomycetaceae. The sequence continues at coordinate 14,213 of PBMZ01000011.1, forward strand.
ACCGTCAAATTTCAACCAACCAATCCCCTGAGCCCGCCGAGTTATTGAACTGGCGTCAAACTTTTGCCACTGGCATCTGGTTCGGCTTGCTGATGGCGGCGATCGTTGTGCACTCGATGCGTCAGTCTGGCGAGATTGAGCAACAAATATCAGGATTCGTAGCGGGTTTTGTGGCTCTTGTCGCAAATCTGATCAGTCTGACCGCGAATCAATTGTTTCACTCATCGTCGTCCTCCTCAAAACGTTGGACTCAGCTCATCGCTGGTATTGCGACTCTTGTCCCGCCAGCCATGCTGGGCACAATCCTCTTGCCAGACGAGACACCATTGGGCGCGTTGTGGCTTGTTAGCCTATTCCTAACATCCGCTATCGTGATGCTGAAGATTGGCAGGAACGCGGACCTCCGTGCGCGCAAGGCCGCCGTTTCGGTCGGTGACGCAGAGTCCGAGGAACAGAGAAAGTCCGAGCGCAAAACGATTGATCTCGAGTACGAGCCACCTGCCGACGTAACTCAATGGTTGACACGTCGCACGCTGCAAACCGGTGATGACTGCGTTGAAGGCTTGGTGCGGGTCGAGTTTGCTGCCGACGAGAACCAGACCGTCGTTCACTTACCCTTCAGTCCACCATTCAGTCACTCGCCTGAGGTTGATTGCGAATTCGAAGGAATCGACAACTGTCGCGCTCGGGTCACCACCGTGCACCCTTTTGGAGCTCGAATCGAACTCCGCCGTTCAGGCGAATGCGAAACGCCAGAATCCGGCCAACTCCAATTCTGCGCCACATGTGCAACCCAGCGCGAACGTGCAGCGTAATTGCGACTGGGCGTCCTCTTATCACGGGCTGTCAATTTCTACTGTTGAGTTCTGCGGAAGCTCAGCATCCGATAGATTACATTGAATCAAAGCCTTTAATCTCAGTGGAGAGCGGCAATGGCGGAATTGGCCGAGTCCCCGTCGGCACTGACGGTCACAATTGACGGAAACGAAATTCAAGTTCCACCCGGCACGACGATTTGGGATGCGGCGCGGGATGCAGGGATTGAGATTCCCGTGCTTTGTCATCAGCCGGGCCTTGATCCCGTTGGCGTTTGCCGGATGTGTGTTGTCGACGTGGGCGAGCGGGTGTTGGCCGCGTCTTGTATGCGCGAGTGTCAGGACGGACAGATTGTTGAGACGAACTCAACTAGCGTTCGCGAGCATCGGCGAGTGTTGACGCAATTGTTATTGAGCGAGCATCCGTTGCCGTGCGAAAAGGAAAAGTCTACGGCTGACGATGAGCTTGACCAGTTGGCCCGACAATTTGATCTTTTGCCCAGCGACGGTGAAGCGCCGGTAGGTTCAACACCTGAATTTCTCAAGCCGCGATTTGCTGAAGTTGATCAGAGCCAAACCGATGACGAAGAAGCAAGGCGCGCGGTCGATCATTCGTCACCTGTCATCTCCGTCGATCATCAAGCGTGCATTTTGTGTGATCGATGCATTCGAGCGTGCAACGACATCCAATCCAACGAGGTTATTGGTCGCAGCGGAAAGGGATTCGCGGCGCAAATCGCTTTTGATTTGAACAACCCAATGGGCGAGAGTACGTGTGTTTCGTGTGGTGAATGTGTCAGTTCTTGCCCGACCGGAGCGCTCACGCAGAAGCAGATCACGTTGCCGGTGATTTCGAAGGACGAGCTTCAAGCAACCGACAGTGTTTGTCCTTACTGCGGAGTCGGCTGTGCGGTGACTTTTCATTCCAAGGACAATCGCATTGTGATGGCCGAGGGAAGAGAGAGTCCCGTCAATGACAGTCGATTGTGTGTCAAGGGCCGCTATGGATGGGACTACACCAGTCATCCTCAACGATTGACGAAGCCGTTGATTCGTCGCGAGTCCGCTTATCCAAAGGGGCCGCTGTCGAACGAAGTGCGAGAGTCGATTCAAGACAACCGTAAACCTGGCGGCATCGTTGATTACGACGAAGTGATGCCAGCATTTCGCGAGGCGACATGGGAAGAAGCCTTGGACCTTGTCGGAGAGCGGCTGAACGCGATCAAGGCCAAACAGGGAAGCAGTGCGCTGGCTGGTTTTGGGTCGGCGAAGTGCTCGAACGAGGAAGCATACCTATTTCAAAAGCTCGTCCGCGCCGGCTTCGGAACGAACAACGTCGATCACTGCACTCGATTGTGCCATGCATCATCAGTGGCCGCGTTGATGGAGACGATTGGTTCTGGCGCCGTCACAAACGTCTTTGCAGATGTCGAGAACGCGGCCGTTGCCCTGGTGACAGGATCAAATACCACCGCGAATCATCCGGTGGCAGCAACATTTATCAAGGAAGCTGCGAAACGACAGGCAGACTTGATTGTTGTTGATGTCCGCCGCCATGAGCTTGCTGATTTTGCTAAGCACTTCGCGCAGATTAAGCCTGGAACGGATGTGGCTTTTTATAACGGGGTCATGCACGAGCTTATTGCCAATGATTGGATTGATGCGTCTTACATTGAGAAGCACACTGAGAATTTCGAGGAATTGAAAGCGATGCTGATGGCGGATTACTCGCCAGAAGCTGCCTCAAGTATTTGTGGAGTTCCCGCGTGTGAGATTCACGCCATCGCCAAAACGATCGGCAAGACCACTTCGCCTGATACTGATGACGGCATGATCGTCTTTTGGGGTATGGGGATTTCTCAGCATACGACGGGCACTGATAATGCTCGTTGCCTGATTTCGCTGTGTCTGATGACGGGCAATGTTGGCCGTGAGGGAACGGGGCTACATCCATTGCGCGGACAGAACAATGTTCAAGGTGCTAGCGATGCCGGCTTAATACCGATGGTGTATCCCGATTATCAGCCGGTTACGAACGAAGCTACTAGAGAAAAATTCGAGCAGGCTTGGGGCATGTCACTTGATCACGATCCGGGGCTAACGGTTGTTGAGATCATGCACGGGGCCCTGAATAAGACAATCCAGGGAATGTATATCGTGGGTGAAAATCCGTTTATATCTGATCCAAACGTCAACAAGGTTCGCAAGGCACTCGCAAGTTTGGATTTCTTGGTTGTTCAGGACATCTTTTTGACGGAGACGGCAGAGTTCGCTGATGTCATCTTACCAGCTAGCACTTACTTTGAAAAAACCGGCACCTACACCAACACAGACCGGCGTATTCAGTTGGGACGACAAGTGCTGGATTCACCCGGTGAAGCACGAGAAGACTGGCGAATCATCTGCGAAATCGGAAGCCGTATTGGACTCGAAATGAACTATGAGTCTTCAGCGGATGTGTTTCAGGAATTTGCGTCGTTGACGAAGAACTATCAGGAGCTGACGCATCAAAACCTTGGTCCCACCGGCAAGCTTTGGCCGTGCCCCGATCCAGACAACGCTGACGGCATCCAGATCTTGTTTGGTGAAGGATTCCCAACATCGAGTGGTCGTGGCAAATTCGTTGCTTGTCCATTTCAGCCGGCGGATGAATTACCGAATGACGAATACAGTTTTATTCTGAACACCGGTCGCGTCTTAGAGCACTGGCACACCGGCAGCATGACCCGCCGTAGTTACGCCCTGAACGCGATCGAGCCATCGGCATTTGCAGCAATGAATCCTGATGACCTAAATAGTCTTGATGTGGCCAATCAATCGACGGTACGCGTCAGCAGTCGGCGTGGCGCTATCGAGTTGACCGTGCGAGCAGACGATTCGGTCAAGCCTGGCTGCATCTTTATCCCGTTCCACTTCCGAGAAGCTGCTGCCAACGTACTCACAACGGACGCATTGGATCCGTTTGGCAAGATTCCCGAATTCAAATTCTGTGCGGTGAAGGTTGAGCCGGCGGAATCGTTGGCTGGAGTCAGTGAGTGACGTTTAACTCGTCACAGGCGAGGACATTCTTAGATATCCTCGCCTACGGCTACGGGTTAAACGAGGCGTCTCGGATGACTAACGCACATCAGCTTTGGCTGCGTGCGAGTTCTCTTTTGAGGAGCTCTTCCTTGCGAGACAATTCCCAGCGATAACCGCCAAGACCGCCGTCGTTTCGGATGACTCGGTGGCAGGGGATGACAACGGCGATCGGGTTGCTTGCGCAAGCACTCGCGACGGCGCGAGTTGCTGTTGGTTGCCCGATCATCTCGGCGATCTCTGAATACGTCCGAGTCTCACCGGCAGGGATCTGTTTTAGGGCGTCCCAAACACGGTGACGAAACTCGGAACCGTGTAGATCGAAAGTGACGTCGTTAAAGTCACCGTTGTTTTCGATTTCACTGATGATTGTAGATAGCGAGGGAAAATCGTTGGCTGCGAGTTCCTCGAAGCTAGCATTCGGAAACCGCTCGGCAAGTTCGTCGGTCGCGGTTTTCTCGTCATCGGCAAACGTGATGCTGCAAATGCCCTCTTTGGTCATCGCGATCAGCAAGACTCCCAGCGAAATCTCAGTCGTAACGAATTGAATCTTGTGGAGGTGGCTGGCTTTCATCGATCAATCTCCTATTGAAGCGGGGTATCTCGCGGCACTACTCGACCAGTTTAATTGACAGATTTTTTCGCTGGCCGTTTCGCAAAACGGTGATTGGCAATTCTTCACCGATCTTGTAATTCAGTTTGATGTGCAAGTTGAAGTGTCGGTGCGTCATCTTCATCGGCTTGCCTTCTAACGCGATGACGATGTCGCCTTGGCGTAGGCCCGAATTACGAGCAGCTCGACCACCGGCGGAACCAGTGTTGATCCACTTGACGATTAACGCACCTTGATCTTCTGGCAAGCGGTTCTTGCGTCGATCAGCGGCCGTGACGGGAGGCATCCAAACACGCAGCTTCGGAGAAATCGACCACATTGAACCACGCCAGGAGATATCCGATTTCTTCCAGCCTTTAGTCAACGCGACAGTTTGCTCGCCTTTGGTAGTCCTGATTTTGACCGTGTCATCGCCGTAGGAAAGATGGTGGAGCACCCATTGGATATCCGCGATGGATGCGATGGCTTGGCCGTTGACGTGAGTGACCGACTGGCCAGTCTTGAGACCCGCTTTATCGGCGGCGGACCCTCTCTTGACTGATTTGATTTTTGCACCATCACGAGCATCGATAGAAAGGCCGAAGTTGTCGGGTAATGGATACCGCCACAACATCTCTTGTGTGTACTTGCCCGATTCCTGAGCTGACATGTTCTGCGCATCGTGAATCATGTGGCAGTGAATGCAGTTGCGTCGACTGGTCGTGCCTTTTAGTTTTGACTTGTTGATCATGCCCGGCATTTCTAGGGCAGTCTTGTAGTTCTTCCGCTTGGGGAGCTTTCCTTTTAGTTCCGTAGCGTTCGCTGGATAGCCAGCGTGAAGCTTCAGGACGCGTTCCATGGTTTTCTCAAGACCGACCATCGAGTTGAATGACTCTGGACCATCGGCGCTCTGAGTTCCGTAGCGAGCGTAGACCGCGCCATCGGCGTTGATGAACATGGCTGCCCAGTTCAAGTCGAAGTCGAACTCGAACAGTGACAGGTCAACGCCTTTCATCTCGACCTGTCGCACCGAGACGAACTTCTGTCGCGCCAACTGATGAACGCGTTCGTTGCCCTTGGCGACTTCTGCGTCGAAGCCCATGCACGCTTTGCACGGCACACATCGAAACGTGACGAAGATCGGTTTATTCTCTTTACGAGCGATCTTCTTGGCCGTTTCGATGTCGTTATAAATCCAGATGTCCGTGCCCGTCCCGTTTTCGTCTTTGAGGTCAGTTCGCAATCGGATTCGATCGCGATCAATCCGCAGAGCTTCTTCGCGGTCGGCAGCCTCAAGCAGAATCGGGCAAGTAACAAACGCAAGCAACACGAATGAAAGCGCGGACCAGTTAGGCATGATCAGATTCTCCGTCAGAAGCGAACACGTATGGTGGATCGACAAGCCGGAAAGCGACTTCGCTTGGACGGATGCTGTCGTGCTCAGCAAAGATCGCTAACTGGACTCTTCAATGATTTGGATTTTGCCTTTGCAGTGCTTGCAGGCGACCTTAATGCCCTTGTATTTATTGGCAACTCGAAGTTCTTCGGTGCAATGTGGGCACTTGGTGTAAAAATAGTTCTGCTCGATCAAGTCGCTCTTGATATCAAGCAGGAAGGGGCCGTCACAGAACTTGCATTGAACGCTTTGTCCGACATATTTGCGGTTGATACGCAACTCACGATGACAGGCAGGGCAGTCAACGAAGTATCCTCTGGGCTCGGCTTCCGCCATTGATTCAATCTCTTCAAGCGGTATGAATTGCGGAATTTCGACACTATCGCTTTCGAGGTCCGGATTCAAAAGGGCTCGGCAAGTTTGGCAATGGATGAGGTTTGCGGGCATATTTTCTCCGCAAACTGGGCAGGGACCTCCAGGCCAAGCAGGCATAACGCTTCCTGTCTCTTTCAACGACAACACTGAGTATCAATCGATGACGATTCGAACGCCGATCTCAACACCCTGCGGACGTGATTGGCGGTTCCTATTTGCCTCGTAGAGCCGCCAATCGATGATACGACCGCAAGAAAAGTCGACCGTGGGCCACGATCGGGGTTGAGTGTGAAGGGTCGCCAAGATCAACGCTGCCCAAATCGTTAAGCTTAGGTGTTGCCGACACAACTCGAACTATACCATCTTCGGCAACGCCATAAAGCTTGCCGTCGATGCAAATTGGGGAACCGCTGTAATTTCCGCCGATACGAGCCCGTTTCAATTCCTTGCCCGTCTTGATGTCAACGCAGGCGACGGTACCTTCGTCATTCCACTCGAACAGCATATCGTTAAACACGATTGGCGTTGGGACGTAAGGAATCAATCGCTCTCGGGTCCAACGAATTCGTGGAGCACCATCAGCGTTTAGGCGAACGTCGACAGCGATTTGCTTGACCCCATAACGTCCACCTTGTCCACAGGATGCAATGATCAATCCCGCACCGTAAACGGGCGAGGCAACTGTTCGCAGAGGAAACGTGCCTGCATTCCAGTTCTTGCGTCCGGTCAGTGGATCGAGACTTGTGACACCAGTGGCTCCGCTGACAACGATCAATTGAGCGTCATCGTTCTTGCCCTTAACGATTCGAGGTGTTGCGTATGAAGTCTTTCGGTATTTGCGCTCGATGCTCCAGCGAGTTTTCCCGTTTTCTGCATTCAGTGCAATGATGGAACTTGGCCCCTTTTGATCATTGGCAACGATCAAAAGCCCATCAAAAAGGATTGGCGAGACACCCAAACCATGTTGGCTATCAAATTCGCCGACGTCGCGCTGCCAACTGAATTCACCATCCAGCGTGTACGCCAAGATCAGATAAGTCTCTTTGTCGGCGAATGAGAAGTAGACCAATTTACCATCGGTCACCGGCGTGGATGATGCCCAGCTACTCTTGGGATGCTTATGGCTCTTGTTCAGCGTAACGGTCTTCGTCCAGAGCTGCTTGCCCGTTTCGGTATCGATGCAGAAGATGTATCTTTGGGCACCTTCATCGATTGCCGAGGTTGCGAAGAGCTTCTTTTCCCAGACGATTGGTTGAGCATGGCCGACTCCGGGCAACTCGATGTTCCACTCGTAGTCGTTCGCGGTCCAGGTTGTTGGGATGCCTTTCTGGTCAGAGACGCCCGTGCCATCCGTCCCACGAAAACGCGGCCAGTTCTCGGCCTGAGTTAGCGACGCCGATAAAACCAAAACCAGTCCAACCAGCCCAAGTCGATTCAACATTGATACTCCTGAGATTTGCAGTGGCCATCTGGCCAAAACGACCCGTCAATCACTACAACTTTCACGATCCGCAAAGTTGCCCTAATCCTCTAGGTAGCATGACGGATTCGGTTAACAAGTTCAAGCTGTTAAAACGTCGCGCAGGTGAAACGATGTCCAACGAAGTGTGATTGCTGGAATCAAAGTTGAGTTGGTCCGACGCAAACCGCTTGCTCGCAAGAAGATAGCAGATCAGCAGACCACCTTGTACTGATGGGGATAGTTGGAGTCGAAATTCGTTCTGCTATCCGTGACTATGAGCTCTGACTCGCCGAATGAGTCCAGGTTAGGCAAAGTGAATTGCCTGACGGCCCTGAAACCGAGGCCTTGCCCCGTGAATTTCGAAATACTCGCTTGCGAGTCCGATTTCGGGTGCGATAATCTTCTGACTGTTGCGAAATGCAACGCTTTTGGCTGAGTCGGCAAGTGGCAAAGCTCACTAAGATCGAATTTGCCAAATCCCATCCCTTTCACTCCCAGGATTTCGCGCTCGTGTCATCTGTCGTAGAAGGATCCCAAATTGCCTATTTGGTTCTCCGCGAGGGGAATCGTTGGCGAGACGTTTTTCGTCTGACGCCCGGCCAAGTCACAACGGTTGGCCGGGCTCCGACGAATCGGATCGTGCTGCGCGACGAAATCTGCAGCCGCAACCACTGTGAAGTGTTTCAGACCGGTGCCAAGTGGACGGTGCGCGATCTTGGCAGCCGGAATGGTACGCTGATCGATACGAAGCAGATCGATAGGGATTGGGAATTGGAAGAGGGCAACATTATCCAGATCGGCTCGTGCGATTTGGGTTTCACGTTCGATCTTTCGAAGTCATTCCCAGAGCTTGATGTCAACGAAAGTCGTAGTTACGAGGTTGGCGGCGACACCGTTGACATTGTGATCGATGAACAGGACTCATCGGTCGAGCCTGAGATCACTCACCGACGACGCCGTACGCGTTATCATCCGGCCAGCGCGATTGAAATCCTTGGACGTGACCGCATCAGCCAGATGTTGGGCAAGCTCTATCAGCTAGCCTTCGACATGGCGGGGGCCAAGGACGAAGAACAGCTCGCCGATTTCGTGTTGGGTGGATTGGTAACGGGCACAGGTGCTGACATCGGCGCAATGTTGTTACTTCAAGCTCCGGCAACGGACGAAGCCAAACCGTCTCAGCTCCGCGTCGTTGGCTACAAAGCCACCGAGGACGTCGCCTATCAAAAGGTGTCCGATTATCTGTCGAGCGTTGTGCTTGGCGATCGCGAAGCTGTGTTGGCTCGAGACATCGCAGATGATAGTCGGTTGGCTGGTCGAGACAGCTTGGGCGAGATTTTTGCCAAGAGTGTCATCTGCGCTCCAATTCGCACCAATGACGCGATCTTGGGCTTAATCCATTTATACTCGACCAGCGCTAAGGTACGTTTAGATCCTGATGATCTTGAGTTCACGTTGTCGGTCGCGGATCAACTTTCGGTGGCTCTTGAGAATCTGAAAGAAAAGGAATCACTTGCGACTGGTCTGGCTCGCGCACAAGATGAAGCTCAGATCTTGCGAGACCAGTTGGCCATCGAAAGCGATTTGGTCGGCGAAAGTTCGTCGATGAACCAGCTCAACGAACAGATTGCCCTCATCGCCCCGACTGATGCAACGGCACTGATTCGCGGCGAGAGTGGTGTTGGCAAGGAGTTGGTGGCTCGAGCAATCCACTTCAGCAGCCAGCGAAAGAACGCGCCATTCGTCTGCATGAACTGCGCGGCTCTCAGCGAAACGCTCTTGGAAAGCGAACTATTCGGTCACGAAAAAGGGTCTTTTACTGGCGCGACGAAGAGGAAATTGGGCAAGTTTGAACAGGCACACGGTGGCACGTTGTTCTTGGATGAAGTCGGTGAAATGAGCCTTGGCATTCAAGCTAAGTTTCTGCGCGTCCTAGAAGGTCATCAATTTGAACGCGTCGGCGGTAGCTCGCCGATCGAGGTCGATGTTCGAGTCGTCGCGGCTACGAATCGCGATTTGGAAGAGGCTATTGAGGAAAAGAAATTCCGCCAAGACCTGTACTTCCGATTGTACGTGGTCAAGATCGACGTCGAACCGCTTCGCGATCGGCAGTCGGACATTCCTATCTTGGCCAATTACTTCTTGCAGAAATCAGCCAGCCGTTCGAACCCGCAAGTCCGCGGCTTCACCCCAGAGGCACTCCAAGCGCTGATGCAGCACAATTGGCCGGGTAACGTCAGAGAGCTGAAGAACACAGTCGAGCGAACTGTGATCTTGTGCCGCAGCGATCAGATCGACGCGTCGGACATTCAACTGTCGACGTCGCTCAGTAGCCCATCGGAACCAGTCGCACCAGCAGCAGCCGCGACTTCAGCCGGGGCAAGTGAAGTGTCCTTGGAAGAGCTTGAGAAGCAGCACATTCTGTCGACGCTCGACAATACGAACTGGAACAAGTCCAAGGCCGCACAGATTCTTGGCATCGAGCGTTCCACGTTAGACCGCAAGTTGAAGCGGTACAACGTTACGCGTCCGTTGTAACCTCAAAGCTCAACAACCTCGGCACCACGATTCATTGCCGTCGCGATGATGATCGAACAATCAGCCCACACTTCATCGCTGGTCAGTTCGCTGTGCTTCAGAATGGCCTCTTGCTCTGTTGGAAAGAAAGCGGCAATCGTTGGTCCCCAAGACGTTTGGGCAACTCCGCGGATGCCTTCTCGGCCCAGTTGGTCAGCCAAATCTGACATTCGTTGCGAACTAAAAACACCGCCTTGTGCTGGCGAGAAGTACTCCCCGACGCGCTGCCCGAACTCGCCAACGGCGTCGGCGAATTCACAGAAATCTTGCTCCGAAATTGCTGGCAGCATTCGCATCAAGACGAGACGGCACAGGTGCGAGGTATCCGTGATCGACATCGGTGACAAATCCCGAAACGCCTGAACTTCACGCTCACCAGACAACCCTTCCGAGCCGCCTGGCGATATCAAGAGCAACGTCCACTCGTCGGGGAAATTGTTTCGCGCTGACAAGCCACCGATCGAATTGGGCATCGACTTGCCACCGTCGACCAAGAAGCCGCCGTATTCAAATCCGTGAATTCCCAAACCTGATCGAAGCCCGCGGCCAACTCGTCTTGCCAACTTGAAGGTGTTAGAGTCGTCTTGGTTCAGTCGCGCCATTGCTGTAGCAATTGCCAAGCTCAACTGTGTGCCGCCGCCAAATCCGTGGTGCTGAGGTATCGATTCGACGACCTCAATCTGGCACGGCTTCCAAGCGTCACTCGTTCGACATTGGTCGCGCACCTTAGCGACTCGATCATAAATCGCATCGGGGGCAGTGATCGTGTCGGATTCAGAAGTTGACACAACAACACGACAGCTCGGCGCCGAAACCATCAGGCCGACGCCACCAAAGTCGCGACCAGTCTCAGCAGCATTGGCAAGCGGTCCGATGTGCAAACGTGCCCCGGTTGTGATTTGGACTTTTCCAGGCAAGCTCACACCTCCGGCGTCTCCTCGTGCCAATCGGTGAGTTCTTGGTAACGCTTGGCGATCGCCAAGATGCGGTTCTCATCGAACGCTCGCCCGACCAGTTGGAGTCCTGTGGGGAGATGGTTTTCGCCAAATCCGTTCGGAATCGAGATGGCGGGAATCCCCGTGACGTTACCGGCTCCACCGATGTCGCTATTGGAAAAGCCGCGGCGATATTCGCGCCAGGGTTGATCGTTGGGATAGGACACGGTGGCCAATGTTGGTGTCAAGATGGCGTCGTATTGAGCCAGGAGCTTGTCCATCGCCATTTGAATATGAACGCGGACGCGCGTTGCGTTAATGTAGTCCTTGGCCGGAATCACCATGCACGGCAACGCACCCCAATGGTCATCCTCGGCGGTCAGCTCCCACACGTCTCCACTCGAAATGAAGTCATCGAAGGCGGCTGCAAGCTCACTGGAAAGAATGATGGATGGAGCCGAATTGTACGGCAACCCTTCGGGCAGTTCCGTTTCTCCGACTTCGCAGAATTCCTTCAAAATCTCGAGTGACTTCTCGAAGTTGGCTTTCACCTCTGGTTGGACTTTGTCGGCAGAACCTTTGAGGACTGCGACCTTGAAACGGCATGGCTTGTCGTGCTTGTCGGGGTATTGATACGGGCGATCCACGCATGAGGCATCGTTGGGGTCGGCGCCAGCGATTGCGTTTAAGACCAAACCACAATCATCAGCTGTACGGCACATCGGCCCCAGCTTGTCCATGGTCCAGCTCAAGGCCATCGCCCCATAACGACTGACTCGCCCATAAGTCGGCCGCAAACCGCTAATCCCGCAAAAGGCCGCGGGAGTCATGATCGACCCCCAGGTTTCCGAGCCGATTGCGAAGGGGACTAACCCGCCGCCGACGGCTGAGCCCGGGCCGCTGGATGAGCCTCCACTCCAATGGTTCGAGTTCCATGGATTCAAACCCGGCCCTGTGAAGGAAGCGTTGGCCTGTCGATAACCGAAGCCACCCGCCAACTCGACCATCGCCAGCTTGGTCACCAGCACAGCGCCGGCGTCGCGTAGTCGAGTGATAACCGTGGCATCGACATCAATCAATTGATCCTTAAACGGTGCCGCTCCCCATGTCGTTTTGATTCCGATTGTGGCCAGCAAGTCTTTCGCACCGTAAGGGATGCCGTGCAGGGGTCCGCGATCCTTGCCACCGGCAAGTCCCTCGTCAGCCAATTTGGCTTGTTTCAATGCCAATTCTTCAGGCACGGTGACAACCGCGTTCAACTTGTCGCCGATTGTCTTCAGCCGTTCAATGAAGAACTCTGTTAGAGCCACGGACGTGAAATCGCCAGCCCTTAACTGTTTTCCAAGCTTGGCAACCGACCAGAACGCAGCTTCTTTTGGGACAGGCATGTTTCGATCCATGTCATGTCGTTGAACACTTAGCCGAAGGCGCCGGCGACCAAAAAGTGTCGCACAAAATGAAGCGATCATTGCTTCTTGGTCGCCGGCGCCTTCGGCTGGGCGTTAGACGAGTCATTCGTTTTCGCACGCAGCGCGTTCACGAATCTCGCCGAATGAATACTCTTGCAACAAGTCACCGTCGCGGAAGACTTCCATCAACTCATTACTTTGAGAGGTATCCGTATCAGCGACTGTCATCAGTTGACCGTCTTGACGCACCAGTCGCAAGCGACCGCGTTTGGATTTCTTGCCGGTGTCGGTGATCGGATCTTTGAAGACGTCGTGATCTTCGTCATCGATTGTGATGGACGAACACTTGAAAGCGTACTTCGAGGTGTCGCGGTTGAGCTTCTGCAGCAAGCCGCCGCCTGAGCCAAATGCGAGATTGTCGGCCGACCAGCCGCCGGCTTTGACTGCTTGTAGAATTTCACCAAGCGACTGGCGGTCGATGCCGTCACCCTGAATCAATCGCACTTGTGGCGGCAGCACTCGGTAGCCTTTGGCATTTGTTTCTGAGCCGAACGCTTCTCCCAGAATGTCTAGTAATTTGCAGACAACCGTTGACGGATCTCCGGAATCAGGCCGGATAACGACAGTGCCTTCACGACCAAGCACTTTGTCTTTGAGTTGGTTGCCCCAGATTTCACGGCAAGCCGTGAAGATGTCGAACGAATCACTGACGACAGCGACTAGACCGTCCGGAAACTGATCAAGCATGTTCTCCATCGCGGCCGCTTCGTGTTCTTGCCCCCAAGAGGTGATGGTGCTGTGTTCGGCCGCTGGTATCGAGAAACCCGGCATCGACGCGGAATAGTAGTTCTTGGCCAAGACGATTCCCGCGATCGTGTCCGTGCCAAGGAAGTTGACCAAGTGAGCAGCTCCGCCAACCGCCGCACTCTCGACAGAGGAAACTCCGCGAAACCCAAAATCGTGTAGCTTGAAATCAATCAAGGCGGGATCGCCCGTTTCGTCAAGATAACGCAATATCGTTTGCTTCATCTCTCGCGATTGAGACGCCACTGTGCATCCATACCAGACTTGAACCAGCAGCGTCTCAAGATAATTTGTCAGCCAATAGCATTCCGGATCGGTGTTCTCAATCGTCATTAGCACGTAGCTGACGGGCACAACAGTGCCTTCCGGAACAGCTTTGATTGTGACCGGCAGTCGTCCACCGTGCCGATCGATGATGTGTTGCCAGCCACCTCGATTGAACAAAGACGCGTCACCGAAGTGCGCCGAATAAAGTTCTTCGGCAACATCGATCTTTTCCGCGGTGACCACGCAGCCGCAAAGGTAGCGTTTTAAGAAGTATTGCAAACCGAAGAAAACGGTCTCTTCGAATGCGCCGCCACGCGATTCTAGGTAGGAGTAAACTGTCTGCGTGCCGGGTTTGTATTGTCGATAATGCGTGACCTTGTAGCTGTCAGTCAGCAAGGTGATGTTGTCAAAATCGAGAGCACTGGACATGAGGTCATTCGCCCTTGAGATGGCGGTCAAAGAATTCGATGACAACGGGTCTCAGGTCACGTTGTTTCGGCTGCAGATGAAAACTGTGAGGGGCGCCGTCGATGATAATCAGTTTTGACGAGATGCCCGCCTTCACGAGTTGCTCGTGTAGAATCTTCGATTGATCGACAGGAACGAGCGCATCTTTGGTTCCGTGAAGAATCAACGCCGGCGGATCATCGTCGGTGATCCAGTTGATCGCCGATGCATGCCGACATAACTCTTTGTCGGATTTTGACAAGTCGTTGCCTTTCAGCTTTGCTTGAGCCACCACGTCGTGCACGCCGTACATTGGGACAACCGCTTGGATGCGACTTGAGAACTGAGAGTAAGGGCCTTCCGGTTTGATGTCGTCTTCCGTACCGGTCACGGCAAGCATCGCTGTCAAATGCCCACCCGCCGATCCACCAATCGCACCGATTCGATCGGGGTTGATCTCGTACTCTTTCGCGTTCTTTCGCAAGAAGCGAACTGCAGTTCGGCAGTCTTGAAGATTGCCTGGCCAAACTTCGCGCAAACGATCGGCAAGGACATCGGTCTTCTTGCAGAGTCGGTAGTTAATGCTGGCGCAGACGTAGCCGGCTGCTGCCAAATTGTTGCCGATGTTCTTTTCGCGTTTGGCCGCTTTGTCGCCTCCGTGCCATCCGCCGCCGTGAACAATCAAGACTGCGGGGCGAGCTTTCTTGCTCTTTGGAATGGGAAGGTACAAGTCCATTTTCTCGCCGCGATCTTTGCCGAGATACGCTACATCGTTGATGACTTGAATAGAGGAATCATCAGAATACGCGGCGGTAGAAAACGACGTAAGAATCGCTGTGATGACGAGCAATCGGAATCTGAGCATTACCATTCTCTTTCTGCCGACGATTTTTCGGCATTACGCAATGACATCGTTCATCACTTCACCGAAGTCGCGTTCCAATCGCTTGCGGCCTGGAACTTCAAGGCGGCGGGTGTCGAGTCCCAACTGATGCAACACGGTCGCATGTAAATCGGTGACATAATGTCGGTTCTCAGCGGCGTGGAAACCCAATTCGTCTGTCGAACCGTGCACGATGCCACGCTTGGTGCCTCCGCCAGCCATCACAATGTTGAAACCGTGAGGATGATGGTCTCGGCCAGTTTGCGAGTCCGAGCGGCCTTTGCGAACTTCGGCTCCCGGCGTGCGTCCAAACTCGGAACCAACAACGACAAGTGTCTCGTCCAGCAACCCGCGACGTTTCAGATCCTTGATCAGGCCGGCGATCGGCTGATCGACTTGCTTCGCCAATTTCGAGTGACGCGACTTGATACCGATGTGCGAATCCCACGCTCCGGCGTTTCCAGTGTATCCATGAAATAGTTGAATGAACCGGACGCCACGCTCCGCCAATCGGCGAGCCGCCAGGCACTTGGCCCCGAAAGCCTTAGTGTCTGATTGATCAAGCCCATAGAGTTGTTGCGTGTCTTTGGACTCGGATTCGAAGTTCATGACTTCTGGAACCGTGGACTGCATCTGAAATGCGAGTTCGTAAGAGCGAATTCTGGCTTGAAGTTCCTTGTCGTCAGGATACTGAATGCCCGCCGCACGATTCAGCTGGCCAAGTAAACCGAACATCTCGCGTTGTTCTTCAACAGTCAGTTGCTCGTTGGCCGAGCGGACAAAGGAAAGCGGCTGCTTTGCATCGACTTTCAGGCGGACACCTGCATACTTCGGGCCAAGGTAGCTGGAACCGTGAGTCCATGCCGCTCCGCAACAATCGGCACTGGGGTTTCCCAGCACGACGAACTCTGGCAAGTTCCGGTTGGCTGACCCCAATCCATAGCTGACCCACGCACCAACCGTCGGAAACGCACCTTCGGTAATCTTGCGGCCGGTATGGTAAGTGAGCTGAGCGCCGTGATTGTTATCAATCGTCCACATCGACCGTACAACACAAAGATCGTCGGCGCAGCTGCCCATATGAGGAAACCAATCACTGACCTCAAGCCCACATTCGCCGTAGCGTCGATAACCCGTTTGCAACGGCATGACCGCCTTGAAAATCTCACGCTTCTGTTTGGATGGATCGAGCAAGTTCTTGTTGATCTTGTCCTTATCCAAAACGTCGGCAGCGAAAGGAGTGTCCTCGATCGACTTGCCGGCGTACTTGTTCAACGCGGGCTTTGGATCGAAAGATTCGAGGTGGCTGAGGCCGCCGATGAAGAAGATCCAGATCACCGACTTCGCCTGAGCTTCCAAATGTGAGTTGCTGCCAGCTACGGCTGCTTGCGCCTCGCCGTCCTTGAACAAGATCGACGATAGGGCAAGCCCCGTCATTCCCATGCCAGTGTCGCTTAGGAACGTACGGCGTGATTGAGTTGTGGGTTCGAGATTCATATCAGTTCCCTACATCACCGGATGGCGACGAAGTCGTTGTGGTTGAATAGAACGGTGATTAGCTTCTCACATCGATCTAACGTTACTGCCTCAGATTCTGCTTTGAGAAACTTGCGACACAGAGCCGCTTCCGATTCGAGCGGCTGACGACTCAATATTGTCAAGTAGGCTTCTTCGATAAAGAGCTTCGAATCGCCCTTGGTCTTTTCATGGATGGTCGCCGCCAGCTTTCGGCTACCGTGGACTGTTAACGGACTGTTCGCCATGGCTAGTGCTTGGTGTGGTTTGACGCTTGTCTCGCGCATGTAGCACTCCGAGACACTTGGCCCGTCGAAGATCTGCACGAACTCGACCAGCTTTTCATGAGCGTGTCGAAGATACACACTTCGACGCGTCGACTTTTGTGCCAGCTTGTTGTCGATGTCAGGCCCACCCATTTTTCGGTCGAGCCGTCCGGATGCGTGTAGCAAGTTGTCGCGAACGATTTCGCCTTCCATTCGTTTGGTCGACACGCGCCAGAGGAATCGGTTGTCGGGGTCAATTGTCCGATTGTCCGCGTGCGAGCGGCTCGACATACCATAAGTTGCACTCATGACGATCATCTTGTGGAGCTTCTTCATACTCCAACCTTGATTCATGAACTCCGCGGCCAGCCAGTCGAGCAGTGCTGGATGCGATGGCTCGCGACCGTTGCCCCCAAATTCGTTCGGAGTCGGCACGATACCTTGGCCGAAATGTCTCAGCCAAATGTGATTGACGGCAACGCGAGCCGCCAGTGGGTTTTCATTCGCTGTCACCCAACGAGCAAATGCCAAGCGGCTACCGTTGCTCTTGTTCAAGTAAGTGGATTGCTTGCGCGGAGCATACTTTGTGGTGACTTCTGCTTCCGTTGCCTTTCGAGCGGCGTCCAAAGCCTTCTTCGCCGGCGCGATGTTTTTCTTCGCCGCGGCAAGTGCTTTGGTGGCCTTCGACTTGGCCGCCTTGTCCTTGTCTGCTTTGGCTTTAGCTAACGATTCCGTCGCTTTGGTTAGCGCCGCTTCGGCAGCTTCCATCTTTGCCTGGGCATCAAACAGTGCTGACTGTCGCTGTAGCTCAAATAGGGCCTTGGCCTGAGACGTCCACTCATCCGTGTCCTTGCCACCGTTGTCTTCGAGATCCTCGATTTCGAATTGAGCCTGAAGGACGGCGACCTTGCTTTCGGCGGCTTGCTTTGTCTTATCGTCCTTGGCGGCAACAACGGACTTTTGTGCCGCGGCCAACAAGTCAGCTCGTACAAAGTCGCGGCGATCGGGCTTCGTGGCAAATCGAGGCAACGACACTTGCTGGGGCTCGAATGTTCCACCCAACGACGCGGGGACTCCCGCGGGAATCGGGTCATCTTTCACCGGCCGCCGCTCATCGCCGGCTTCCAGAAACCATGTGTTGACGACAAGCGTGTTGTCATACGCGCGTGGAATACCGCCTTTCATTGTGTCCAGCACACCGGGAACTCGATCCGTTCGCACACTGTATCGCTCGAAGATCGCTCGCATCGAGTAGTATTCGCGTTGAGTGATCGGGTCGTACATGTGGTCGTGGCACTTCGCACATCCGACCGTGATGCCAAGAAACCCCTGCGATGAATGTTTGACCACGTTGTCCATCCACTGGTCTCGGTCGCGGAAATATTGGCGGGCAAGATACCCGGTTGCTCGAATGGCATCGGTGTCTTCAGGAACGAGCTCGTCAGCCGCAAGCATCTCGATCAGCATGCGATCGTAAGGCTTATCTTTGTTAAGCGACTCAATGATCCAATCGCGCCAGTGCCAGATGTGTCGCTGGCTGTCTCGCAACGCGTCTTTGTAACCGGCCCAATCGCTGTAGCGCCAGACGTCCATCCAGTGCCGGCCCCAACGTTCGCCGTAAGCGGGATCGTCAAGCAATCGATCCACTACGTTTTCATAAGCTTTCGGATCGTTCTCGAACGCTGCCGTGAAATTGCGAACTTCATCTGCCGTCGGGCTCAGTCCAATCAGGTCAAGATAAACCCGGCGCAGCAGCACTTCCGCTGCTGCTGGTTGCTGAGGAACCAACCCACGCGATTCATGCTGAGCGGCCACGAATTTGTCGATCGAATTCTTTCCCCAAGCTTCGGATTTCACCTGGGGAATTGTTGGTTGAACAACTGGCTTGAATGGTTCCCAAACGTAGCGGTTCGAGTACTCCGTGAATTCGACCAACAATTTTTCTAGGCGGTCTGACGAATCCTTGGCTGGTTGATCTTCCTTGTTGCCCGGGAGTGTCCCCGCCAAGAATTCACGCAGATTCGAAACACCATCACCGTCCGAGTCTTCCTTTGCGATCGTAATCAGCCGGTCTCGAAACGTCGCCTTCGTCTTTTCACCAAGGACTCGAAGCCGATCCCCAAACGCGTTATGAGGGAACTCATCAAGCGACTCCGCCCCATCTGGTTTCGCACGAACATGACAAACGGCACAGGAATCAAGCCGCTCGCTTTGGAACTTGCCCAAATACCGAAGAAACGCCTGCCGATTCGCGGGCGTCGCGCACGCGAACTCTGTCAAGAGGCACACAACAGCACAGGCAATCAAAAAATACCGGAGCCAAACACAAGTCATAGCAATCACACTATCTAGCGATATCGATTCGGCGAACCTTGAGTTTAGCAGAATTGACACCCAACGTCTTGGTGACGTCGATTTGAGACGTGTGCCAGCCAACGAGCTTCGCATTCTAAAATGTAAACGCGAGCTCGCGCACGATTGACGGAAGCGACCGGGTTGAGCGAATCGATCTTTCGAAATTCTTTGATCGCGTCTTCGTACTTTTTCTGCGTTTGCAGGATGCGGCCGATACTCAATTGTGCCGTGGCGATGTAGTTGGCGTGGACGTTTTCGATCGAATCAATGCGGCGAAATTTCTTTAGCGCCGGCTCGTGTTCTTTGCGACTGTTATGTTCCCAAACCGCATAAAGTAACGCTTCGGCGACGTGGTTCGGTGGAGCATTTTTCACAGCGGCTGCTTTTTCGAGTGCCGCAATTCCGTCCTCGCCTCACCTTAGTAGACGCAGCGAATAGCCAAGTCGCAGCAATGCACCCGACCTATGTTCGGCGTCAATGTCTTCCAATTTAAGCACGCGGTGGAAGTATGGCAGCGCCTTTTCGTGCTTGTGTGTGATCTGCCATGTGTATCCGATCTGTCGAAGAACTCGCGCGGCGTCATTTCCCGTCAGCTTAGGAAGCTCCTATTTGCCGGCCTTGAACAATCGATCGGCTGTCTCGACATCGTCTGCGAACACCGTAGAACAAAGGTAGAGTGACGCGATCAGCGTTAAGATGATTGATTTCATTGTCTGCCGCGCTCAACCAACAGAGCGTGCTCTTATTTGCCGACAACCAGCGTCGGATCGGCGACAGGCGTCCAATCGTTGTTGTGGCGGACGGTTTTAGGAATCGCCACTGTGCGAGAACTGCGGCGCACTAAACGGGCCCGCTTCGGAACAACTCGCCATGCGATGTTTCCTTCTGCTCGGTCCAGCCGACCCTCCTCTTGTGGAAGGCTCCCGGGTTGCTCACCTTCGGTACCCTCGTCTTGAGGCAATCCGTCAGGTTGCTTGCTGCCATCGTTACCTTCTGTGCTTTCGCCTTCAGGTGGTGGACGCAGTTGGAAGCCGTCTGCTTCCAATGGATCGACCTTTTCTTCGATCGGATCGCTAATCGGGGCACCTTCGGAGTTCTGAGTCTTCGGTGGCAAGAACGATTCGATCGTTCCTCCCTTTGACTCCGAGCCATCGTCGACAGGAACAAAGCCGTCTGTTGGCGAGGCCTCTTCGCCGTCAGCAAACGTGCTTGGTACTTCTTCGTTGTTGGCTTCCGGCTTCGGTGTCGCGGGCTTGGATGTAGCGATCCCACACTTTCCAGTGGGGCATCCAGCTGGCCCACAGGTGAAGCAAGGATTAAAAGCCAGCGGGGCACACCGCGGGAACCAGCTCCAGACAGGGCGAATCATCGGACGGCAAGGTCCACAGCCCGCTGCATACGGAACGGCCGGTACCGGCGAGTAGCAAGTTTGACAACCAGGCCCATATCCATACGCCGGCCCGAAAACGGCATCGTACAGCCAAGGAATGACGCCCGCATCGCTTGAGTTCGGGACGGAAATGATTGACAACACGACGATAGCCGTAAGATGAGCGAGTCGAGACTTCATACTGGTAACCTTCAATAATTCCAATCTGACTGAACCAGGATAACACCGGCAACGACCAATTTCTATTATGAAGGTCCCCACCGATCAGAATCCACCGCAAAGGAGTGGGATTTGAGTTCCCGTTTGGAAACCACTGATCCAGCGAATCAAGCAAGACGCGTGCTTGCCGAATTTCCGCCGAAATACCAGCCCGAGTCGCTTCGATTGATCGATCGGCAAGGATTCAGTGGAGCCCAAATCTTTCAGGTGAAAACGAGTATTGGCGACTTTGCACTTCGAGCTTGGCCGTCAAACGGACCAGAAATCCAACGCCTGCGAGCTTTACATCGATTGCTCTCCCACATTTTCTCCCGTGGCGTCGAGAACATTCCCGTCCCGATACTATCCAGCCAAAGTTCATCGGTGGTCGAAATGTTCGCACGACATTGGCAACTCGAACCTTGGATGCCCGGCAAGTCTACTTTTCACGACAATCCCAGCGATGCCCGACTTGTCGACGTGATGAAATGCTTAGCAAGCTGGCACAACGCTGCCGCTGACTTCAGCGAAGCAAAATGCTTCGAGACCAAGCAAGGAGAATCGCCCGGCATTGTTGCTCGCGCTGAGCAACTCAAGAAGCTTAAGTCGTCTCTCTCGCGACGACTCGATGTAAAACGGATGAACGCTCCACAGGACTTTGTTCTTGTGGTCAACGACACATTGCAGCAGTTCGAGTTGCTCGCGGACAAGATCGCTCGTCAATTAACCTTTGCCAGCAATCTTCAAGTCCGATGTCAGCCCTGTATTCGGGACATCTGGCACGACAATCTATTGTTCACAGAAGACCGTCTTACCGGCATTGTTGACTTTGGCGCAGCGATGTCGGACAACATCGCGATTGATCTGGCGCGATGTCTTGGTAGTTTGCTTGGCGACGACAAATCACGCTGGGATACGGCGATCAACCAGTATCAGCAACTTCGCCAGTTATCGAATGACGAGCTGACGTTGATTGAAGTCTTCGACCAAGCCAACGTACTATTGAGCGGCACGACTTGGATATTTCGTTTTCTGAACGGCGAGCAACAGTTGGCCAGCGACAAGCGAGTTATTGACCGCATGCAAATGTTCCTTGATCGCATGAAGCAACTCCCGACGTAACAATTAGCGTTAATGCACCCACGAATTCAGGTCGACCACTAATTGGCAATTCGTGGTCGCCCTGAATTCGTGGGGCTAAACTGCCTTGCGCACAGGTGTTGGAGTCCAGCCTTCCGGCGCTTACCGAGTCGCCGGCGGCTAAAGCCTGCACTCCAACGGTCGTCTGCAATACAGATTAAAATGACACTGGCACGGGATATTTCCAATGGATTTCACCGACAAAGTTGTTGTCGTCACCGGAGCATCTCGCGGTATTGGCCAATCAACGGCGGTTCGCTTTCTCCGCGCGAACGCTCACGTCGTTGCCAATATTCCTTCGATCGATTCCGGCACTCATCGAGAATTGGTCGAAGGCTGGGTGAAGGCCGAGCAACTGGATTCGAGCCGCGTGACAATCAAAGTCGCCAACGTCGATCGACCGCAAGAAGTCAACGCGATGTTTGACGAGCTGCAAGCCGAGTTCTCGCAGATCGACGTCTTGGTCAACAACGCCGGCATCAACCGCGATCACACAATCGGGAAAATGACTGATGACGAGTGGAACGCTGTCATCGACGTCAACCTAAGCGGTACGTTCTTCTGTTCCCGCGCTGCCGCAAAGTTGCTCCGCGATGGCGGCAGCATTGTGAACATCTCGTCTATGGTGGCTCACACGGGGAATTTCGGCGTGGCCAACTACGCTGCCAGCAAAGCTGGAGTGCTGGGGCTCAGCAAAACGCTGGCCTTGGAATTGGCAGGGCGAGGCATCACAGTCAACGCGGTATGCCCTGGCTTCATCAATACAGCGATGGTGGAAAGCATGCCGGACCACGTCATCGACCGAATCGTCGAACAAATCCCACTCGGTCGTCGCGGCGAGACAGATGACATCGCGCAGACCATCGTGTTCTTGGCATCCGAGTCCGCGCGATACATCACTGGTCAAAGCATCGGAGTCAACGGCGGTCTCCACATGCACTGACTTTCTGTAGTTTCACAGCCTCGAAAGTTTTTTGGAGTGCGGCGATTTATCGCCGCTTTGTGGCGCAGCCACTTTTTGAACGCGGCATAGCCAAGAAAACAAAGTGGCTTCGCCACGTAGGAAAGCGGCGATGAATCGCCGCACTCCAAAGAATCATAGCCTCGAGGGATATGTCGTTTGGGATCGCACTGGCGCCGTATTCTTGAGATGCAACAGCAATGAACAAAGCATTTGTCAAAGAGCCCGAGGATCACGGTGACCGATGTCCTGCGTGTGGCTCGACGGGAATGGCTGTCTCTACGGAGACGTTGGACGCTCTGATCCAGCCCGATGCTCGCGGCGACATCTCAGAATCTGCATGCTTTTGCCCTCATCCGACGTGCACGATCGCCTACTTTGATCAATTCGAGCGAATAGTTGAGACCGAGACGCTCAATACGGGCGTCTATCCCAAAGACCCTTTGGCGCCCATTTGTGCGTGTTTCAACTTCACTTGCGAGGAAATCGCCGACGACATTCACGAAGGCGGCGTTTCTCGGGTGAAAGCCCATGTACAAAGAGCCCAATCTGATGAGGCGCGGTGCTCAACAATGGCTGCCGACGGGCAATCATGCGTCGCGGCTGTGCAGCGTTACTTCATGCAGAATCGGAAGCCGTAGGAGGTGTCAATCAAAGAAGCCCGGCTTCTCCACAGCGTTTTCCACCTCCCTCGGCAATGATCCAAGTCCGTGCGGTTGTTGTTGTGCTGGTGACGCCTATGAATCCAGCTAATCACTAACGAGTCAAGCGATGGCATCCAAGACCCGCTCCCGTAGGATAGTTCTACTAATAGTAATATTATTGTTTGGTGGTGCCTCGATAGGTCTATTTGCAACTGCACATTATTACTTTCACAAGCAAGCTAATGATTTTAAACGAAAACTCGTCGTGGGGATGCCGATTGATAAGGTTGAGGCCGCGGTCGGTCAGCCAGAACAGAGACTGGAGAAAGGAATGGTTCTGGAACATTGGGGAGACGGCCGTCGAAGAATTCTAACTAAACGCGCGAGTGTTTATTATGTAGTTCCCAAGAGCATTCACAGAATTCTGCTTCTGTGGGACGACAATGGACGCCTTGCTGGCATAGAACATCATTTGAATTGATCGAGTTTCTATTCTTACGTCGTGTCAGAGTGCTTCGGTAAGGAAGAATGAAGAAGCCCGGCTCCCAAAACTATTGACGCTCCACAGCCGATCTCAACTTGTGTGGATCAACGTACTGGCGGCTCGTATAATTGAATGCGTGTGCGTTTGACTTGTTCGGAATTTCTGCTTTGCGAGAACTCGAGATGAGTGTTATGGACAGCTCGACAACTTCCCATCCGATGAACCGCCGCAAGTTACTACAAGCGGGTTCGCTTGGCTTGATGGGTTTGTCGATGGCTGATGTTGCAGCTCGGCGAGCCACTGCCGCCGAGACGCGGACTGAATTGCCAAAGCCGAAGTCCGTGATCTACTTGTTCCTCACGGGCGGACCGTCTCAGCACGACACGTTTGATATGAAGCCGGAAGGGCCGGCTGAGTACAAGGGTGAGTTCGATCCGATCGCGACGAACACATCAGGCACACACATTTGCGAGCATCTTCCGATGCTGGCGAAGCGAAGTCATTTGTGGAGTTTGGTGCGCTCGCTTTCTCACAAAGAGAACGGTCATGGCAAGGGCACGTATGTGATGCTGACCGGCAGCAGTGTTGTGCCAGGGACATTCCGCGGAAGTAAGCCGCAGCGAGTCGATTTGCCAAGCATCGCGGCGATCGCAGGCTACTCGACAGAGCGTCGTGGAATATTGCCAACAAGCATCATGTTGCCAGAGAAGATTTATCATTCGAACACAGGTGTTTATCCAGGCCAATTTGCCGGACTTCTTGGACCGCAACACGAACCATGGCTAATCGAGTGCACCGATAAGCCGCACGCTTACCACGATTATTCTGGTGCCTTTCCGAAGTATTTGTTCAATCTGCACGACGGAGTGGCTTCGGACAAAGACGATTGGAATTTCGAGGTACCGCATCTCTCGCTGCAAGAAGGTGTGCTCGAGAATCGCTTTCGTAGCCGCTTGAAGCTGCTGGATTCGATTGACGACCAGCGCCAGCATCTGGACCGAACCGTGAAGGGTGGCAAGTACGACCGCAGCCGTGAGAATGTCGTGTCGTTGATTGGTGACCCCAAAGTCCGAGCCGCCTTTGATGTGCGCAATGCGGACGCGAAGACGTTGGAGCGATACGGGGATAATTCGTTCGGTTGGTCACTCTTGATGGCTCGACGTTTAGTCGAATCCGGCGTCAACATGGTTCAGGTCAACATGGGCAACTTTGGAAGTTGGGATTTGCACGGCAACAACTTCTCGTTACTTAAAGATTTCCTGTTTCCGCCAACGGATCGAGCAGTATCAGCGCTCTTGGATGATCTAAGCGAAAGCGGTCTTCTGGAGGACACGCTGGTGGTGATGGCGGGCGAGTTTGGTCGGACACCCCGAATCTTCAATGTCGCCCCCAAAATCTACAAGGACCCCGGCCGAGATCACTGGGCTCCGTGTCAGTCGATCTTACTTGCCGGCGGTGGAGTGCGCGGCGGCAACATCATCGGTTCCTCAGATCGAAATGGTGCCTACCCGACATCAGATCTTCAGACACCAGAGAACTTCGCTGCGACAATTTATCACGCTCTAGGGATCCCCGAGAACGCCGTCTGGAAAGACACCGCAGGTCGCCCCTATCATGTTTATCAAGCCGACCCAATCGCCGGTTTGATGGGTTAAGCTCGTAGTGGTGGCTTCTAGCCGGCACTGATTCGCGCCCATCGTAAGTCTTCGGCGGCGGCAGACAGCAACGACTACGAAGAGTCCGATTGAGATCAGATTTCCAAATCAGCACTCTTTCCGATTCCCGATTTCCTCAAAAAGTGATATGCTTCCGTCTCGCGTTGAACAGACCTTCTAGCGGGCAATTAACTTGCGGAAGAAAGGGCTGGGCATGGATGTCTTGGGCTTGGTTCTGTATATCGTCTTGTCTATGTTGGCCCTGTATTCTTTGGCCATCTTGACGTCAGAGAAGCGGCAGCGACCAGAGTCATAAAGGCGACACGCATATTGTCGACTTCGTTTTTCGAAGGGTATGCCTTCGCTGTGCGCACCGAACATCGTAGAGCACACAACTTGTAGATATCACCTAAGGACGAACAACAATGAAGGCAGGATTTGGACTTGTCGGTTGTGGCATGATTTCGAACTTTCATGCAATGGCTATTGAACACATCCGTGGCGCCAAAGTGGCAGCGTGTTACGACACGATCGGACCAGCAGCAGAACGCTTTGCTGAGAAAGTTGGCTGCACGCCATATACTGATCTCGACGCGATGCTGGCTGATCCAAATGTCGACATCGTTTCCGTGTGCACTCCCAGCGGTGCTCACATGGATCCTGCGGTCAAAGCGGCGAATGCTGGCAAGCACGTCGTCGTTGAAAAGCCGCTCGAGATTACATTGAAACGCTGCGACAAGATCATCGACGCCTGCCGCAAGAATAAGGTCAAGCTCTGCACGATCTTGCCTTCACGTTTTAGCCCGGCCAACATCGCCTTGAAGCAAGCCATTGATCAAGGCCGCTTTGGTCAACTCACCCTTGGCGACACTTACGTTAAATGGTGGCGCAGCCAAGAGTACTACGACAGTGGCGGATGGCGCGGCACATGGGCATTGGATGGCGGCGGATCTTACATGAACCAGGCGATTCACAATGTGGATTTGCTGTATTGGTTCATGGGCGAGGTTGCGGACGTCACTGGCCACACAGCCACATTGGCTCACACGGGCATCGAAGTCGAGGACGTTGGTGTGGCCACCGTGCGATTCGCCAACGGAGCT
This sequence comes from Planctomycetaceae bacterium, assembly GCA_002722955.1. Classification (GTDB taxonomy): domain Bacteria; phylum Planctomycetota; class Planctomycetia; order Planctomycetales; family Planctomycetaceae. Next base: position 40,964 of record PBMZ01000011.1, read on the forward strand.
CTTGGCGTTTTGGAAGCCACGACAAGTGCATTTCCAGGTCTCTTAAAGAAGACGGAAATCCACGGCACAACCGGTTCGGTAATCGTCGAGCAGGACGACGTCTTGCTTTGGGAATTCGCCAAGAATCGAAAGAGCGACGACAAGATTCGCGCAAAGTTCGCCAAGAAGGAAGGCTGCACCGGCGGTGCGAGCGATCCATCGGCAATCTCTTACCAGGGCCACATGGACCAGCTCAAAGACTTCCTGAAAGCCATCGACACCGGTGGCGATCCGCTTGTCGACGGCGAGGAAGGCCGAAAGAGCGTCGAGATTATCTTGGCAATCTACAAAGCTGCCTGGAGTGGTAAACGCGTCGAATTGCCCTTGAAGAGCGACCCGAAACCGCCGAAGAAGTAGTGTTCTCAGATCTTGCCGTCGAGGCCCATTTGGTAGTACTTGTGCGTGATGTTGTCTTGGTTTTCCAAGAGCCAATCGATTGATGGTTCGCAGGCCATCGCTTTATGGATTGCTTGGGCCATTGCTTTTCGGTGGATATCGAACAGTGCCTTGTGGTCAAGGTTGTCATCGGTGATAACCCCGGGGTTAAGCCAGACGCTACAAATGATGCCTAGGTCGTTGGCCTTTTCTTTGGGGATGTCGCCTGCGCGGACGGCGTCTAGCACTCCGTTGGCGATGGCGGCTTGCACTGTTCCCATCAGGATGTTGGTGTAGCGGCTATTCTTGACGGTCACTTTGCTGACACACAGCGTCACCGGTCGGACTTGGATATCTGTATTCAGAATGGCGAATACTTTCGAGTGACCCATGGATTGGTCACCGGTCAGTGTCGCCAACGCCGTTCCAACTGGACCGTCGAGTTCGCCGATGACAACTTCAGGTTCAGCGGCTGTAAATGGAGGTCCACCAGCGACAAGTGACTCACCAGTTCTCATGATAATGCGTTCGGACATAACGGAAACTCCTTGGATTTCGTAATTCAGATGAAGCACGAAATGTAGTAACCGCCATTCCGTCCGGCAAGTGACCGCAGCTTGTTTCAGAAACGCGCTCGTCGTGACTCTTCAGCAGCAACTCAGCCTGACAATTCCGTCATTGGCTCCTTGCTGTCTCCAAACCGCTTCACACTCGCGCCAACCGCCTGAAGCATCGAAACGTGTAGATTCGACATGCTCTCGGCACGCCGGAAAGGTAAGTGGCGGCCAGTGTTTAGTGTGCCGTTGCCGCCGCCGGCGATGATAAGTGGTAAGTTCTTTGCCGCGTGCTCGTGGCCGTCAGCGAGATTCGATCCGTAGAGAATGATCGACCGATTTAAGAGTGACTCGCCGGCTTCGTCGATGGCCTTTAGCCGGGCCAAGAAGTAAGCAACCTGCTCGTGATGCCAGCGAGTGACCATGTTGTACATGTCACGTTTTTCTTGGACACTGCTCCATGACGTCTTGCCGTCGTCATCCTCTGTTTCGCCGCTGGCGTCTTTCCAGTGAGACAGTGCGTGCCAAGTGCCTTGGACTCCGTTGATGAAGTTGAAGTATCGATTGCTTTGGCCATGGTCGAGCATGAAGGTGCAAATCCGCGTCGCATCCGCCCAATAGGCCATGACGATCAGATCGAACATCAGCCGCATGTACTCGCCGTGATCATCAGGAATGCCCGGCTGTGGTCGAATCAGACTCTTAGCCAAAGCCTCGTTCCCCTTGGCACGAACCGCTTGTTGATCCGCGAACTTCAGTCGTCGTTCAATACAGCGAAGCGACTCTAAGTACTCATCCAACTTGCGACGATCCGCAATGCTTCCTCGACGTCGTAAATCGCGGGCGTCTTCTAAAACTTGATCCAACACCAGTTTGTCCGACAAGTCTCCTGTCTTCGTGCGAAACATACGATCGAACACAATTCTCGGTTCGACTTCGCGAGGCACGGGCGTGTTGTTTGAGGACCAACTGATCGAGTTACGGGCCAAGCTCTTCGAAAAGAAGCCTTCCCCACGCATCGATAATTCAAGCGACGGTAACAACGTTTGTCCGCCTATCTGCTTTGCCGCCAATTGGTCAACGGAAATACCACCGGCATCAATTCGTCGGTCGTCGTAGCCGCTTCCTGTCAACCAGGTGGCCGTTGCCGCTTTGTGCCCGTTACCTCTTGGCGTCCAGACATTTTGGGGGATGATCAAGTGCTCTTTCAGCGGCTCAAGTGGATTCATCCATTCGTTTAGCTCGATTAGCTGATTGTCCTTATCGACGCGGCGCGGCTGCCATGAACCGTCGGCCGATCCGTTTGGAAAGTAGAGGTAACCGACGCGTGTGATTTGTTTTGCGGTATTGGCGGCAGAACAGATCGCCGGAGCCATGATATCGAGCATCGGCAGCGAAACGGCCGCTCCGACACCTCGCAACAGCGTTCGTCTTGAGATTAGACTACTCATGATTCATCCTGTTGCTTCTTGTATCGAAATGGATAACTGACAACGATCTGGTGGATGAGCGTCGCCATGCGATAGTCGTCTTCTTCGAGGGCCGCAGTGATCTTTCGAACCGCGGGCTCGTCATAATATTCTAGCTGCCGTCCGAGTGCGTAGGACAACATCTTTCGTGAAACTTGGCGAGTCAAATCTGGCAGGCGTTTCTCAACAATGACGCGTTTTAAGCCTTCGGCTCCCCGAAACTCCGTACCATCGGGAAGATGGCCGCTGGCATCAATCTTCCGCCGGCGACGGTGCGACTGATAACGGCCGAACCAATCGTAGTTCTCCAAGCTAAAGCCAAGCGGATCGATTTGGCTGTGGCAAGAATAACAATTCGGATTCTTGCGATGCAGTTCAAGCTTTTGACGTCGTGTTAGCGATTCACGGTCTTCGATTTCGTCGGAGAATTCACTGACGTTCGGCGGCGGTGGAGGTGGCGGCGTTCCAAGCACTTCCTCAAGAATCCACTTCCCGCGCACGACCGGGCTGGTGCGGCCTGGAAATGACGTGACAGCCAACAAACTTCCATGAGTGAAGATTCCGCCACGCGTGGGGGTATTGAGTGTCACGCGTCGCATCTTGTTGCCTTTGACGCCGGGCAAATCATAATGCCGCGCCAACTCGGCATTCAGGAACGTGTAGTTTGCGGTGACCAGTTCGGGCAAGGGACGGTTGTCACGAACTTGCGCCATAAAGAACAGGGCTGTTTCCGATTTCATCGCGTTCATCAACGAGTCAGTGCACCATGGGTTGTCTATCGGATCAGCGCGGACTCGACTGCCCAGATGTTGAAAGCCCAGCCATTGTGACGCGAAAATCGTGCCTAGCGTGTCGGCTTTGGAATTGGCCAGCATTCGATCGACTTGAGCGTGTAAGACGCCCGGTTTGCTAAGCTCACCTTGCCGAGCCAAACGGAAGAGCTCTTCGTCTGGCATCGATGCCCATAGAAAATAGGACAGCCGATTGGCGAGTTGCCAGTTATCAACCACGAAAGCTTCCTTCGCGTCCGCAGCTGATTCGTTCTTCATTAAGAACTTGGGCGAAACCAGAGTCGCTCGCAAGACATGTTTGATCGCATCACGATAACTGATTCCTTGCGTCTGTAGTGTTTGAAATTGTTTAAGCGACTTTTCGACTTCCGATGCTGTAACTTCTCGACGGTATGCCCTTGGCAAGAACTGGTCGATCACTTGTTTCGCTGCCCGATCGCTTGCGACGTCTTTGGGCGGACCGGAGATTAGTGCTGTCAGGAATTCATTCGTGTTTTGTTTCTCTGAATCGTCCGGAAGCACTTGCCGGATGACTTCGTCGGCGGCCGACATGTATCGTTCAAGGAGTAGCGGTTGAATGAACAGCGAATTCGCGCTGTTGTCAAAGCCGCTAATTGCACTCAAGTCTGCAGGAAACTTGTCGGTGACTTGGACTTCTACACCGAAAAGATCGCGGACGGTGTTGTTGTACTCTTGATGTGTCAACCGGCGAGTGGGTTCGTACCCGGGGTTGTCGACTTTGCTGTAATCAAAGTTCTTAATCGCATTCAAGATCCACGCCGCGATGAGACGGCGTTCTTGATCGGTCGGCTGCGGTTCATCATCCGGTGGCATCACGCGATTTCGAGTTTGCTCGGCGACGTTCAACCACAAACGGCTGTTGCGCACGAAGGGAGTTTCCGCAATCGACTTGGCGAAGTTCAATTCGCCTTCTTGTACTTCTTGTCCATGACAGCGGATACAGTATTTCGTCAACAAGGGAAAAATGTCGCGTTGGAAGTGGAACTCCACGGCGTTGGCCATTTCTTGCGAGGTGATCTTTGCGATCACGGCAGGTTGCGGCACGATCACCGACGTCTTCTCTCCACGCAGGGCCTTTAGCTCCTCTTCCAGTTCTTGAATCAGTTCGCGATCACCTTCTTCTCGAGCCTCCTTCAGTTCCAATTCCAACTCGAAGACTCCCCACAAAGGCTCCAGTTCTTCGCGGATTTCATCTAATTGCTCTTCCAGGTCCTCGTACTTTTGCCGCTGAGCGTTCTGCTTTGCTTTGAGTAGCTCGGCATTGACCGAGAGGAAATGATTGTGAATCTTGAGAAGCTCGACCGAGTGTGTGACTTGCGCTTTGTTCTTGCGAGACGGCTCTTCCTGAGCTCGTTCCTCGAATTCGGACCGCAGTTCTTTCAGCCAGACGACACGTTCGAGCATTTCGGTGGCTTCTTCAAGAGGTCCTTCAAGTCGCTCTGGCCCGTCTTCGTAGACTTTGTGCAATTGCTTCACCAGTGACAACAATTGTTGGCGTGTCTTGATGATGTCCGTGAAAAAAACAATGCCGGGGCGATCCCGCTCTTCGCGAGCAATTCGCAACTCGAAATTGCCTTCACGCAAGCCTTCTTCGATTTCACCTATGTGCTGCGTCTTTTCGAATTCCCAGGTTGCGGCTTCAACGGCTTCTTCAAGTTCCTCGATCGAATCCTCGTCGTCGCCGTCTTCAGCTTTGTCGAGCGATCTTTGCAATCCAACGATCTTTTCGAGCAACTTGATCTCAAGCTCACACTGGCGAATTGAACCCGTGATCAGCGATCTCTCTTCTTCAGCGTCTTCAAGTGATTCTTTGAGTTCTCGCAGGTCGCGCAGTCGCTCGCGGAGAATTGTGCCGGGTGAGAAGTCGTCTTCCTCTTCGTCTTCTTCCTGAGCAATAACAGCGTTCGTTCCATCGATGAAGTGCGTGCAAGTCATCGCAAGTGGAAAGCTGACGCAAGTGAAAACACCAATTCGAAACCAACGCGACACGTTGCTGATACCTTGAATTGAAGTTCAAAAGGGCGAGTAAATTCGCCGCAAGCATATGTTCAATCGCGGTCTTGCCGAACCGTCTTCAAAGTCAAACGTACGGCTGACGGTGCGCGGAACTTCACCCATCTCAATGGTCCTGGAAACTTTCGTTCGTGACATCATTCATCTTTATGGATAAATAATACCGCGGCGCCACCAATTAACAAAAAGATGATGCCTCCAAAGAACAACGCAGTCATCTTGAAGATGCCGGACGGTTCACGAGCGAACTCGAAAATGTACCAAGAGTCGATGCCTGTTCTGCCGTAGGATTGCTCCAGCAGCTTTCGCTCTTCTCCGGCTAGACTCTCGATTTCATTGATCAACATCCCGCGCACAGAGCCATCGAGACCCTTCGTTGCCAACGAAACAATGTCGGTATCGTTGTTGTGTTGAGTGCTCTTGAACAGGAATTTGATGGGCCCTCTCTTAGACGCGACGATGTTTTCGAACCCCAGACGCTTGTCTTCTTCGGTGGCTGGATCCGCAGCGATCCAGATTTTCGTGTATGGTCCTGAGTCCGAATTGGCTTCGTACACCAGATTATCGCGCAAAAGAAAATCGCTAAGCTCTATGTAAATGTTGTCTCCCGGTCCGTTTTGCAATAGGTTGGCAAGCGTGATTTGTTGTGGTTCGGGTTTTGACAAAGAGGCTAAACGTACCTCTTCGACTCCACCAAAGATCAGGACACATCCAATTGCCAAAAGAAACAGGTTAAAATAGTTGAAGTTCCAGGCTAGGCCTTTCGACGCACCTTTGGCTTTCTTCTTCTTGCCTTTTCCAGACTTCTTCTTATTACCTGCGGACCTCTTCTTGCCTTTCGACGATGCTTTGCGCGGCTTACGAGCAGGAGGAGCCTCGTAGGCCTCTTCTTCATAATCACCGTACTCGTCGTCTCCGTAGTCACTTCCCCATTCGTCTCCAGCGTCTTCACTGCCCCACTCGTCGCCGTAGTCTTCTTCGTACTCGTACTCATCTTCGACAGGTTGCGGCTTCGGGACTTTCGTGGGCTTCCCGCATTCGCGGCACTTGATTGTTCGGCCTGCTGCTTCATCCTTGACTCTTCGCGTTGCACCGCACTTACATTTAACTTGAATTGCCATTTGAGTTTCTAATTGTGTAACAGGTAATCGACGAATTGGTAAACGACGTGTTGCATCAGGATGAGGCCGCAACACGATCATGATCATTCTTGCAGTGACAGCGCAGCAGATCAATCACAGGGCAAGTTTACTGCTGACTTGATTGGAACTCTGCCAGGGGATCCATCAGCCGTAAACGCGAGGGTGATGCGGGCCCTTGAATTGAAGTTCAAAAGGGCGAGTTATGTAGCCGCAAGCATACGTTCAACCGCGTCCTTGCCACGCATACCGACCTCGATTCCGAGTGCCTTGGCCTTTGGCGTTGCATTGACAATCTTCGCCTCGAATAAATCTTCCGGCTCGACCAATGGATTCTCCGGAGTTCCCTTCGCGATGGCGATAGCTTGATCGAACTCGGCGGC
>PBMZ01000012.1 GCA_002722955.1 Planctomycetaceae bacterium
GAGCACCCAAAAACGATGAAGAGGCAAATCATGCCACCAAATATGAGAATGCCTTCCCGACCAGCGGCGAGTAATTCCATTTCAACAACCTATTCAGTGTGTGACTAATGCGTGTCAACAAAAAAAGTATAGCTATGATCCGATCAAGCAACCAGATTCTGCGTCTGACTCTGACATCCTCTACCGGCGATCGAGAAGAACTTGTAAGAGTTGGATTGCAGACGTCATTGGCAGCAAGCAAGGGACTCGAGACTAAGAGAGAAAACTTTTCAGTTTCAAAGTGCCGCTTGCAGAATCTCGCGACAGTCTGATTCGATCGCCTTCCGTGGATTCGATGGCGTCGAGTGGTCGGCGATTGCTAACGGAGGAATCGTTTCTAGGTCCACAGGTTCGACCCCCATTTCGCTCAGGCTGATTGGTAAGGCGATGACCTGTTGAAACTCGGTGAAGAACTGGGGTAAGTCTTCTGAGCTTGCGGCACCAACTGCATTCGCGATTCCGGCCATCTTGTCTGGGCAGCTTTGCGCGTTGAAGCGCAGAACGTGAGGCATGAAGACGCCGTTTAGCTCGCCGTGATGAAGACTGCGGTGTGGCAACGCGCCCATGGGGTGGCTGAGGCTGTGAATTAGACCGAGACCCTTTTGGAATGCGAGGGCTCCTTGCATGGCGGCCAACATCATCTCGCTGCGGGCCTCCAGGTTTTCGGGCTGCGAGACGGCAATGGGTAGATGCTGCCACGCTCGAGATAGTCCGTCTAAGGCGATGGCATCAGCGACGGGGTTGAACTTCGGACTACTATAGGTTTCGACGCAGTGAGAAATCGCGTCGACGCCCGTGGCCGCAGTCAAACGCGGCGGGAGTCCAACAGTGAGCTCGGGATCGCAGATCGACGCGGTGGGGATGATGTGCTTGCTGATGATTCCCAGTTTCGTGCCGCCTTCGACGGTGATTAACGCGCCACGTCCCACCTCGGTGCCTGTTCCAGCAGTCGTGGGTATGGCGATCAGTGGCGGTTTGTCGGCGGTGATCTTGGCAAGGCCACCGTGAATCAAAGCGTAATCCTTCAGTGGACCAGGATGAGTTACCTTCAGAGAGACACCCTTGGCACAATCGATCGGCGAACCGCCCCCCAGAGCAATAATGCCGTCGCAACTGTTGGCGCTGTAGGTGTTGGCGCCGGCAACGACTGAGCTTTCGGTGGGATTAGTGGGCACGTCGTCATGAACGGCCGCCAAGTCGACTTGCAGCCGATCCGGCATTCCCAATGCGGAAAGTCCCTTGTCGGTGACGAGCAAAGGGCGAGATATGTTGAGGCTCGACAACAATGCGGGCAGCTCGGCGATCGCTCCGCAGCCAAAATGCACGTCGGTGAGATAGCTAATCAATGATGATGACATCTGAGTGGCCTCGTTCCGGTTTTGATCTTTGTTTAAGCCGTTGCCGCAGGCAAGGTTTATCGGCTTGCTCCTCGCCTTCGGCTACGGGTTAAACGATAAAGGGATCCTTCATCGGGAGTGGTTCACGTGGGCAAGAGAAGCCCGGCTTCTTTGAGAAGCCGGGCTTCTGGCCAGCAACTTCTGCACTCCGAATTCAATCGGATTCAGTTTCGCGCCGCTTGGCACAAGGTGTGCATTTGAGGTCAAAGATCGACCGCCCTGCCCTGCGATTCTTACAAGTCGCTGCAAATCAGGTTATAGGCGAACGTCGAAGCGGCAACTATGTGTAAGGATTGCACTGAATTGTCATTATTACAACTCACCGCGATTCAGGGATGAAACCATGTCGGTGATCTCAATCATGATTTTGGCGGCGGCACCAACGTCAGCCCCTAAGGACACGGTTCTCTACTTCACGTCGTCAAGCTGTGTCTACTGCCGTCAAACTGCCCCGATCGTTTCACGATTGCAGAGACAGCAACGGCGAATACGCACCATCAACGTCGATTCCAACAGCGGCCTTCAATTGGCCAATCGTTGCGGAATTCAGTCGCTTCCCGGTTTTGTTGTCGTCTCGAAAGGACGCATCGTCGATCGCATTCAGCGAGTCGTCAGTGAGTCCGAGCTATTGGGTCTACTGCGAAAACTTGCCCCCATCACGAAGACAAAACCAAGGTCGGTCACGACTTCGAATTTAGCAGTGATCAACAAGTCAGGCATCAAGAAAGCGGCGGGAAACCAATCGACCTCGGTTCGACCCGTTGCCGGCGAAGACTCGAATTCCACTTTGACGGCAATGGGTCACTCGCGGCCGTCGCCCAGTGGATTGTCGCCGCCGAAGACTGCCAACAATCGACGCGATGACAACATGGTCTTGCGTCAAATCGAGTCGCCCTCGGAAGCAGCCGCCGTTCGAACCGGACGAGATGTCGAGAGCTCTCGGGCGATCAACTCGGTCTGTGTGAGGATTCGTGTCACTGATCAAGGCGGTGTCAGCTTTGGCTCGGGGACGATTGTTTCTAGTCGTGTTGGTGAATCTGTCATCTTGACCTGTGGCCACGTATTTCGAAACTTGGGCAAGTCGGCCGCGTTGGATGTTGATGTGTTTCACTCGGGCGGCTTTTGGACGTACCGCGGCCGTGTTTTGAAGTACGACCTGAAGAGCGATGTGGGTCTGATGAGCATCGCGCCGAAGATTGAACTGGCTTCTCGCCCAGTCGCGCCGCTTGGATTCCAAGTCGATCGAGGAAGAACGGTCATCAGCCTTGGTTGTGGCGGTGGCGAGCCTCCCAGTCGTCAAGAGCTGTTGGTCACTTCGGTGAACCGCTATCTGGAACCCGCCAACGTTATCGAATGCACGGGCGTGCCTGTCACCGGGCGATCCGGCGGGGGATTGTTTACATTAGACGGACAAGTCATCGGCGTCTGCATGGCGGCCGATCAGCGAGATCGACGCGGCTTATACGCTGGCATCGAGTCCATTCAGAAGCTGTTACACGCTTGCGGCTTGAGTCGTTTGTACCAACCATCCGCGGGCAACTACGCAAAGACAAAGCCCAAGACAACCAAGCCGGCACCGACACGAACTCTCGAAGCTCCTCCTTTCGAGAAGCCAAGCACACCCGTTGAAGACTCCACCGCCCCCGTCCACCTCGCAAACGTTGAAGCTCCGCCGTTCACTGAACGGTCGGAAGTTTTCGCGGCCACCTCGACGACGAGCATCAACTCCAGCGGGGAGCCGACTGGCGTGGCCCGAGATTCCGTCGCCATTTCCGACGTGCCAAACCCCAGCCCCACAGCCTTTTCCTTTCAACCTCGCCCGGATGTCACTGGTCGTCCGGTCAATCCCAGTCAACTACACAAGATACTGCAACAGGACACCGGCGCTGAGGTGATTTGCATCATCCGGCCAAAGACTCCCGGCGGTCAAAGCCGAGTTGTGATCTTAGACCGAGCCAGCTCCGAATTCCTAGCGACTTTGGCGGCGGAGACCAATTCCAAACCGATGCCGACGTCAGGCTTCGTTCGGCATGCGGGCACCTCGAAAGACGCCCCTCAAAGTGGGCCTCAACGGTACCGACGATCGCGACGTTAATTCGTCAAGCTCCACGAGGCGGCATACTTGCGGCTTCAGGCAGCAAACCAGTAAGCTGTGGCCCAACAAATCAACCACATCTGCTGATGCAGCGCCTATTGATTCCAAGGAGCCACAACATGGTGAAGACCGCTTCCACGATGCTTCCGCTAGGAACCTCAGCCCCAGATTTCTCGTTGCCGAACGTTGATGGTGACACGGTTTCCTTGTCAGACATCCCAGCAGATGCCCCGTTGTTGGTCGCGTTCATCTGCAACCATTGCCCTTTCGTTGTCCATCTTCGCGAAGAGTTTGCTAAGTTCGCGGCCGAGTACGAAGAGAAAGGCCTTTCCGTCGTTGCGATCAGCTCGAACGATGTCTCGACGCACCCCGACGACAGCCCGGAGCTAATGGTTAAGGAAGTCGAGCAATTCGGGTACACGTTCCCTTATCTTTACGATGAATCGCAAGACGTCGCTAAGGCATACAACGCGGCCTGCACACCGGACTTCTTCCTTTTCGATCGTGACAAGCGGCTCGCCTATCGAGGCCAATTTGACGACAGCCGACCACAAAGCGACACCCCCATCACCGGTGCGGACTTGCGAGCTGCCGCTGATGCCGTGCTGAGCGGAACAGAGGTCTCGTCCGAACAACGGGCAAGCATCGGTTGCAACATCAAATGGAAAGAAGGCGCCGCGCCCGAGTACTTCACGGGAGCTCCAGCGGTTTAGCAGCGTTGCAAAAACTGCAACCGCTTGTGGCTGTGATCATTCGTGGCGTGAGCTTCCAGCTTAGCTTGCGCGCACAAGAAGACCGCAAGCTGGAAGCTTACGCCACTAACCCTTCCGGGCTATGGCTTTTATCGCGAGCCCACAAAACTCTTCGGGATGGTGATTTACTCGAAACCCAACTACCATTGATGTCTCAACCTATGGGGACAATCAATGATAGTTCAAAACCGCACACGTCTTACCGCTTGTATTGTATGGATTCTTTCCACCACGTCCCTCTTCGCACAGGACGCGAGTGTTGAGGAGCTAGTCAAGTCGGCACAAGAGTCGATTGCCGTTGTCAGCTTCAAAGGGCGAGACGGCAGAACACTGGGGCTTGGTACGGGCTTCGTGGTTTCCAAGGATGGTCTGATCGCTACCAATCTGCATGTCATCGGTGAGGCTCGCCCGGTGCAAGTTGAGTTTGCGAATGGGGATAAGTTCGATGTGACTGAAATCCATGCCACCGAAAAGAGCATGGACTTGGCCATCATTCGCATTGATGCCAAGAACTTGAAGCCGCTGAAGCTGGGTAACTCGACCGTGCTGAAACAGGGCGAAAAGATCGTCGCCTTGGGAAATCCTCGCGGCTTGAAGTACAGCGTAGTATCCGGTGTCTTGTCCGGCCGCCGAGAAATCGACGGGAAGCCGATGCTGCAATTGGCGATCCCGATCGAGCAAGGCAACAGCGGCGGCCCCGTCCTGGATATGAAGGGCAACGTACACGGCGTCGTCACTTTGAAGTCTCAGATCACGAATAACTTGGGCTTCGCTGTCGAGATCAATGCACTCAAACCTCTACTGGAGAAACCCAATCGAATCCCGATGAGTCGGTGGCTCACCGTTGGGGCTTTGGATCCTAAAGAGTGGACAACGGCATTCGGTGCGGCTTGGCGGCAGCGTGCGGGTCGTATCATCGTCGAAGGTAAAGGTTCCGGTTTCGGCGGTCGCTCGCTGTGTTTGTCGTCGATCGATGCATCGAAGCGGCCAATCGAAATCGCCGTCACAGTGAAAATTAAAGAAGCCGACGGCGCGGCCGGGCTGATTTTTCACTCGGACGGAAATGACAAACACTACGGCTTTTACCCCAGCAGTGGCAACATGCGATTTAGCCGCTTCGACGGGCCGGACGTTTTCAGTTGGAACGTCTTAAATGAAATCAAGACACCGCACCTGCGCAAGATGGACGAATGGAATCGCCTCAAAGTTCGCCTCGACGGTGAGAAGATTCAGTGTTTTCTGAACGATGAATTAATCGTCGAATCGACCGACTCACAATACAAATCGGGAAAAGTCGGCATCGCCAAGTTTCGACACACGTCTGCGGAATTCAAACATTTTCGCGTTGCCGAAAGTATCCCAACAGAGACACCCTCGCCTGAGGAAGTCGCCCGCATCAACGAAGTCATCGCGTCAATTTCGACCGACTCTCCGAAGCGGCCACCTCGCGTGAATTTGTTGGACAAAATCCTCGGTGACAACGCGAAACCGACTTCTGCTCAATTTACTGCTGATATTCTACGGCGCGAGGCCATACAACTTGAACAACGCGTTGAGTATCTAAAGCGACTTGCCCAAAGCGTGCATGAACGAGCTGTCAAGAAAGAACTAGTGGCTGTCTCGGCCAAAGAGGACGCTTCCGAGATCGATCTTATCAAGGGAGCGTTGTTAATCGCTCGTCTTGACAATACCGACGTTGATGTCGCTGCTTACATTTCGGAGTTTCAGCGACTGGTCGAAACAATTCGCAAGAAGCTGCCGGAAAAAGGTGAAGAAGCCGAGCGATTCAAGAAATTCAACGATGTGTTCTTCAATGATCTTGGATTTCACGGCAGTCGAACAAACTACTATGCGCGTTCCAACAGCTACATGAACGAGGTGATCGACGACCGCGAAGGATTGCCGATTATGCTTTCTGTCCTCTACATGGAAATCGCTCAAGAGCTGAAATTAAACGTTGTTGGTGTTGGGCTGCCGGGACACTTTGTTGTCCGCTACGAACCACAAGACGGCGAATCGAAATTGATCGACGTGTTTGAAGGCGGAAATGAGTTATCGAAAGATGACGCCGACCAGCTTGTGCGCAGAGCAACTGGACGAAAGATTGCGGACGCTGATCTTGCCGTGTACTCAAACCGATCGATTCTAGTTCGAATGCTGGCAAACTTGCGCGGGCTTGCGGAGAAGTCGCGCGATGCAGAAGCTGTTTTGAAGTACGTCGATGCCGCAGTCTTGATTGCCCCGGACGAACTCGGCCACCGAGCTCAACGCATCATGCTCAGCGCGCAGACTGGCCGCTACGAAGAGGCGCTTGCGGACATTGACTACATGCTCGAAAAAGAACCTGACGGACTTGATACACGCGAAGTCCGTCGTTTGCGTGCTCGAATTCAGCGAAGCGTTCAGAAACAATTGGCTGAATAAGCTCCTGAAATCTGCTCAAAGTGCCCGCCTGTTCCGAAAAGCCGGGCATTTTCAAAACGAGTGACCATTACTTTTTCAACTCCCAGCTCTCTCCAAAGAAACCAGCATTCACGCGTTTGCCCGGAAATTGCGATGTTGCCGGTGTCTTCAGATCAATGACCGCCCAGTCTGGAAGCATGGAAACTTGCCGAGCGTTGTTGAGATACGCGAACTCTCTGTAAGTAAACCCGCTGTTGAGAACAACGTAGCGATTGGGATTGAGCGGATTCGGATAGATCAAAACAACCGCATGATCCTTAGCCGAATACTTCGAGTCACCCACTTCGATGGTAGCGTCAGTCCATGAAATCGGCAGGCGGTCGGCTAGTTTGCCCAACACCGAGTTACTCTTGCAATCACCGAACAGAACAAGATTGCTGCTGGCGATGTCGGCATCAGTAATCTCGGCGTCCGACTTCACTCGAGCCTCGCCACGAAACTGACGGCGCCAATGCTCGATCGCATGGGCAAGTTCCGATCGCGTCCACTTCTCAACCAGTTCATTGTCACTTTGGCCGCTGGGCTTCACAAAGATGAATGAATCCATGAACGCGTCATCGATCGGTCCCTGCAAATCGCGTCGCTTTCGCAGAGTCTTGTGTTGCCGAGTCCCGACTCGCCATGTGTCCCCGGTTTTGTAGAGTCGGCATGTCCACGAACGATCGGATTTTGGTCGAGGACACTGAAGCGGCTGAAAGTCGATTTTCAAATTCGGTGCTTTGGTCATATCAAGCGGGCACCAACCCGGCGCCATCGACAAGGTCAGTTCGGTAACGTTTTCGGTCTTCATGACAATGTTGTTGGCATCGAGGATCTCGGTATCAACACGAGCTCTTTCCCAATGTTCGCCCATTGCGTCGATCGTCACCCATGCCATTCGGTTGTACTTCAGCGTGTACGTTTGCAGGTGAATGTTCTTCGGCACGCGCTCACGGCCACGCCTGGCAAGCCCTGCCAAACGGCGTTCGATCTCGACCTTGGACTGCGGATGAATACTATGCTTAGTCTGCGGGCCGATGATGTGAACCAGATCAATGCCCTGCTCTTCCAACGCCGATTCCATGATGTCGGCCGCTTGCTTTTGAATGTCCAATTCACCGCTGTAAGCAACCGTGGGACAGTGGAACAAATTGATCGCGTATCGATTGCAGTCGTAAAGATTCCACAGTTTCTGCTCGTACCAAGTTGGGTTCAGCGTTTCCTTTTGGAAGAACTTTAGGAACTCTGGTGTCTCAGAGAACCCTGCACCAGGATTCGCCGCGAACCAACGATCGGCGTAGTGCACAGCAAATTGCCAGCATGCCGCGCCGCCCATCGAGAAACCTCGCACGCTAATACGATCTTCGTCAATACGATAATGCCGCTGAACGGCATCGAGCGCCTCGAGCACATCGACCTCGCCCGCAAACTTGAACGCATTCGAATAGCGTCCATACGGATGTAACACAAACGTGTCTTTCGGTGCGTATTGACCCACCTGGCGACTCCGCCCGTCGATGAACTTCACTTCGCTGAGCGTTTCGCCCCGACCATGAAACCACAGGTCGAGTCTCAAGTTGTCGACACCTGTTGAAGCATACGAAGCCGGAATCACCAAACCATAGGGTTGCACGGTGTGATCGATCTTGGACCGGTAGCCGCGTACAACCAAACCAGTCGCCGTCGTCCAGGGAGCCTTACCTGCTTTCAGATCAGTCGCGCGTTGAATTCCCGTCTTTAGCAATTCCTTGGCTCGACCAACCTCCGGCTTGGCGAAGAATTCCTGGTAATGTAAAGCACTCCAGACGCCGCGATGGTAAACCTGCACGTCCGGCAGCAAATCGCTCACCATTTTCGACTTGGATTTCTTCAAGTCTTCGATCGCTGCGCCAAGCGTTTCGAGACCCGCTTCGAGTTCCTTGCGGTCAGCGTCGGAGACCTCGATCCCGAGCCGCGGAATCCTACGAACATTATCAGGAATATTGTCCTTCGGCCCATCAGCCAGCACGACTGTTGGCAGGATCAAGGTGAGAATTAACATCGACTGTTGAATCTTCAAAGCTTCGTCCTTTACTTTGTTTGCATCGGAAGCCGTAGTGTGGCAAACGCCCTGCGAGATTGGAAGCGCGCGAACTCCACCACTCAATAATATGTAATGGGAACGCGACTCACCGATGGGAATCTAAAATGCAATCTAGCTCGAAGCTCGCCCAGAACATCAACGGTCACACATATTTCGCCGAGGTCACGGTGGCACTAAAAAAGAAACCATGCGAAGCACTTCAGATTGACTTTGATGAAGTCAACGCAGTCGACTGGCGCAACGCTGCCGCGTTTGGAATCGAATATGCTTGGAATCAAATTGGGGGACCATTTCGTACGCTGGGAATGAACGTGAAAGTAATGCGGATACATGGATTCCCAACGGACACGACTCCAATTATGGTTGCCTATGTGGCCGCTGACGCCACGTGGAAATTGGCAAATATCGAGCCTCAATCGCGACCAACTCTCGATGACCTAGGTGAAGGCATCTTTTTTCCGCGTTGAAGACAGAAGTTCTCAAAGATCCTCATATTCCCGACCCGCAGATTTCGTTTCAGGGACGTGGGAGTGCAAATTACTCACAATCAGGGTCGTCAGATTCCGGTGGAAGTGCTATAATATCAGAACTCAATCAAATCATCACTCACCAATTTGGTAAGAATTCAAAGGGAAAGACAATGTCCTCAGTTGTAATTACTGAAAAAGCTGCCGGTGAAATGCGTCGCGTGATGGACGAGCAAAAAATGGGCGAAGAGTTCGTCTTGCGTGTCGGCGTCGCTGGTGGTGGATGCAGCGGATTCCAATACAGTCTGGGCTTCGATAATCGTACCGATCAAGCCAAAGACGAGATCACGGAGCAACACGGCTTGAACGTCGCGGTCGACAAGAAAAGCGCCCTCTATCTGGACGGCACGACTGTCGACTTCTACGACGGAATCGAAAAACGCGGCTTCGTGTTCGACAACCCCAACGCTGTCAAATCCTGTGGTTGCGGCTCCAGCTTTTCCGCATAATCACAGCACAGAACGAAAACACCCAAACGCCGAGCATTTCGCTCGGCGTTTTTTTCTCGTTACAGCGGTCAGCCCCCTCTAGCCCAAAGCGGAAATTGACACGATTCCCAGTTCACCTATAATCCTGTCCGCCAGATCTTGCGGGGGCTAAGTCCTTGCGCTGAAAGGGAAACCAAGGCCGGCGTCACGTGAGAGTGATCACACAAAGGCGAGGCTAAGATTTGGCACACTCACATTCTGTGATGCAAAAGACTTTTCGCTGACTCGGGAAAGGATTCCCCAAATGAGTGGCAGCATTGTTGATCGTCAGGATGACGTAGGAAACACAACCGGCCAGGACAACAAAGCCGAGCCGCCACCTGCTGGTGTCTCGCCATTGGAAGCCGCCCTGTACGCAAAATACGGGCTCGATCATCACGTTGATCATTCTGGGGCAATGCCCGATGCTCCGTCGGCCGCAGGCAACATTGACACTTGCGACTTGAACGCATCAGACGAAACCGTTCAAGCGCTGTCGCAAGGACAATTGCTGTTCCAAGCTAGCCAAGTCGCCGAAAACTTGCAGCAACAATTCGCAGAACTTGAGCGTCGCGAGCGCCAACTGAATGAACGGTTCGCTCAATTCGATCAAGAGCAACGCAATACGCGGCTTCGCATTCACGACCAAGAACAGCAACTGCTTGTACGAAGCGACGAGTTGGATCAGCGAGACTTAGCCTTCGAACAAGCCAGGTCTCAGCACGAGAACTTCATCCAAGACGTCAAGCAAAAGGAGCACGACCTCGAGATCGCACGGCAAGCACTCGAGCACGAGCGGATCAATTACCGGAGCGAATTACAGAAGGAACAAGAGATCGAACAAGTCGCGCTGCAACACGCCCGCAGTGCGTTGGAGGCCGAACGGCACCAGTTGGCCGATCAATTGTCTGCAAACCAACAAGAGCACCAAACGTTGCTTGAAACGATTCAAAACAACTGGGAAGCCGAACGCCAGCAGTTGCGTCATCAGTTAGTCAATGACTTGGATCAAGAGCGAGCCGACTTTCTGAAGGAACGCCAGCAATGGCAAAAGACTCACGAGACACAACAAGCCGAGTTGACTCGCCAGCGTGAAGTCCAGGATCAGGCATTACAGCGTGCTCGTGACGAATGGGCCGAGGATCGCCGCCGGCTCCAAGAAGAGAGCGACCGTGAGCTGCAAAAGACCGAGCAAGAAGTCCAGTCACTACGACTTGATTTTGAAAGCGAAATGAAACAGGCACGATCGAGCCTCGACACCGCGTTGGAGAGCGAGCGTGCTGAGGTCGAACGCCAGCGGGAAATCAATAAAGCAGCACGACAACGTGCCGAAGAAGATTTGACGTCCGAAAAGCTAAAGCTCAACGATGAATTGGATCGCCAACGCCGTCAGCACCAGGACTGGATGGATTCGACTCGCAAGGAATTCTTCGACGAGTTGGATAAAGAGCGAACGCGATTCGACGCGGAGATGCAATCCGAACGTGACGACTTGGACGAGCGAAAATCAGCATTGGAAAAACTGCGGGGCGAGTTGATCGAGAAGAATCGCCGCGAACAAGACAACGTTCTCGAGCGAATCCAAAGGGAATGGGACGACGAACGAAAGGAACTCCGCAAGAAACTTGCCAGTGACATCGACGAAGAACGACGATTGCTTGACAAGGAAAAGATGCAATGGTCGGTCACCAAAGAGGCCGAGGCATCGGAACTCGAACAAAAGCGAAAGCTCAACGAAGATGCCATTCAAAAATCGAATCAAGCCGCGACCAAGAAACGCGAGCGTCTGGAAGAAAAACTTCGCGAGCGAAAAGGCAAATTCGACGAAGAGCGTGAACAACAACGTAAGGAAATCACCGCACAAAAGACGGACCTCGAACGGGAAAAGACCGAGTTGCAGAAACAGGTCGAGTTCGAGCAAAACCACTTACACGCCGTGCGAAAGGAAATCCGCGAAGCACAAATCGAGTTGCGTCGTGAAGTACAACAATCTCAAAACGAAGTCGAACAACGCACAGAGTCGCTACGGAAACAAACCTCTCAACTGAAGCGGAAACGCCAACTCGTACAGCAGTCGGAGGAATCGTTGCAGCGCGAGCAGCAAGCGTTCCACGCAGCCCAGGCGGCTCATGCAGAGGACTTGAAGACACAACGCGAAACCTTGGGACAAGAGCGTGCCGATGCCGAGAAGGCTCATGACTTGGGACAAGCGAAAATCAGTGTCGAACAAGAAGAATTGAGCCGGCAGATGCGGCAATTGGATGCGTGTCGTGATCGGTTAGACAAGTTGCACGCAGACATGGAACGAATCCAAATCGAGTCGTTAGAATCACGACTGGCAACGGAAGAAGCTTTAGCGCAACTGACCGAGCAAGTCGGCAGCGACGCCGCGCAAGGCCGAATCGCGGCAGCTCGCAGCGCTCTGGAAAAGCGATACCAACCGATTCGAGCAGCGATGGAGCGTCATCGCTTCGAGGCTCGCGAGATCGAAACGCTCACAAACTTACGGCAGCAAATCCAAGACTTGCAAGCTTCCCTCCGCATGCATCGAAGCGAACTGGAGACCTGGCTTGGCGACTCCGAAAACCACCTGCAACAACGAGAAGAGCGGCTGGTGATCAGCATTGCCTCTTGGGAATCACGTGAATCTCAATGGCGGTCGATACACAACGAGTGGTCACAGGAAAAAATGCGGGCGGAACAAATCATTCGCGGCCTGCTTGAAGAGCTAAATGATCAATCGCCGGCCATGGCGCAAGCGTCCAATGAAACTGCCGAGTAGCTCACGACAAGCGACGCACACGGTCACTGAAATTTCAACGCATACAAATCCGCTTCATTCATCTGAAAGCGAATTTGAATGGGCTGACCTGCCAGCTTGCTAACATCTGCGTTCTCTTTCCAGGTGACGTTGCCATCAATGGCATCTCCTTTGATCGCATCGCAATCATCAAGAGTGAATCCTGGAATTGGCTTGCCGTCAGAATCATGTAGTTCTACGCGAATCTCGCCCGCGCCGGCGGTTGAGTAGTTGATCTCAAGTTGTGAGCCTGAAAACGTCAACGGCTTGGTGACGAAATCTCCCGTTTCAAATCCGGCGTTCACCGAAATGAAGCCATCCAAACGCAGGACATATTGGGCTCCGCCGTACATGAACATGCTCATTTCTTGCTTGCTGGTTTGAACAACATTCAGAGTGATGTAATTCGCGCGATTACCCCACCCGCGCGAACCAAGTCCGGGGCGGATAAAGGCTTCCTTAAAGTGCCGGTGATATCGATCACTTCCCGGTCGAGTGGCCATGAAGGCGATGTCAGTGATCGCTCCCGTACGAGCCTGAAATCGAGTTGGCAAGGCGACGTAAATCTGCGGTGCCCGAAAATACGGATGAGTACAGCTTGTGTAGAGATGCTCACCCGGCTCGTTGGCTTGCATGTTGACCGGCTCAGTCCAGGTTAGGAAATCTTTACTAGTCGATCGGCGGATCGCCCGACGACCTTTGTCGAACCAACGGAAATAGCAAACGTATTGCTGCTCCGACTCGGACCAAAATGCGCCATTCTGAGAATCAAAACTTCCTGCATCTTCATGAATGATGGGCTCTTTTTTGAGCAGCTTCCACTGCAATCCATCTGCGGAAGCGAACGCCTTCAGGCCTCCGGGGCCATACTTTTCTCGTAGCTTCTTACGTTCATCAGGCGTTTTCCAACCGCCCCAATTTTCCGGTGGATAACGTCCGCCGCCGAGCGCCTTGTATCTCTGATCTTTGGGCACATCTTTGCGAGTATCAATGAATGGCGTGAAATTGTGCGTGACCAAAAACGTCGTACCGCTCATGTCAATGACAACGTTGCCCTTTGGCATTTGCGGCACATCGTGCAATCCCAGCTTCGGCTCGGCCCAATGGATGCCGCCGTCGGTGCTCTCTGCATAGAGCGTGACTTCGCCTTCGTGGTACTTGCCCCATCCGTTTCGCCAGTGAGCACCGGGCACCTTATCCCCACGGAAGTACAAACGCAGCCGCTCGCCATCTTGGAGGACTGTCGCATAGTGACCAAATGGCCGAGGCGGCATGCGACGTAATCGCTGTGGTTCGTGCATCTTCAGCTTGGTGCCGTCAAGTTTCCCAATCAGTAGATCGTCGACGAACAATTCGCGACGCGAGCCGATGTCGACGGCTTCTTCAGCGGGAAGCAATCCGGCAGTCAGGAGAATAACAAAGACGCACAGATTCCACTTCATGGTGTTTACTCGTCGGTCAAGTTGAATTTGAAGTCGTTCTTACTTGGATCAGAAGTCACATTGATGATCAACGGGGTGTCAGCGAGAGTATAGAATCTCGGCGGCACAATCGGTGTCGGTGCGAATTGCCCGGGAGCGGATCTTCCGGATACCACAGCTAATTTGTGTTCTCCCAAATACGCCCCATCCAAACGGTCACCATTAATATTCGTGCCCAAGCGAAACTTTCCTTGATCATCCAGCGGCCCCAGCGAGACCCCCAGCTTCCCGTTCGTCAAACGCGTGGTTACGTAGCCTTCCGTCACCGGTTCCCCGTCATAGATTATTTGTCCAGTAACCGGAACAAGCTTGGGCTGTAGCAAACGCCCGATAGCTGCATCCCATCCCAATGCCCAACCGGCCGCCCCGATTCCAAACAGCCCAACAACTACCACGACAGGAAGCAGAATTCGTTTCCACTGAGGCGCATGCTTCTTCGGTACAGCCTCTTCGGGAGTCTCTGACGTCATCTATCAAACTTTCATTCAGCGTCGCTAGGTTCCACGATGGTCAGCAACATTGGTGAGGCACCAAAACTATGCTGGCTGACTCGTCCACTCGGCCAGCGTACTTCGAGCACCACTTGATCAACCTCGGGAACCGCGAAGCTAGCACGCAAATCGTGTCCTGACAAGTAGCTACCGCCACCCATGATTTGATGGTGAACAGTCTCATCGCCGGCCCTCAAAACCAATCTCGTTCCAATAGCGTCGCGATTGCTATCGACGCCAACAAGTCGTAACCGGACGACTTTCCTCTTTTGCTCGGATGTGTTCAGCAAGACTGCCGGCTGGTCGTCTTGATGACCAACCACAACATCTTGATCGCCATCATTGTCCAAGTCCACCAACACCAAAGCCCGCCCGACGTGATTCTTCGAGAAGTACTCGCCCAATCCTGACTGCACAATCGCGAATCGACTTCCGCTTTTCTTCCAAACCAACGCCGGTTCGTCGTAGGTCGAATCGCGTCCGATATCAATCAGATTACTATCTGTATGCCCATTAGTAACCATCAAGTCCAAGCCGCCATCCAGATCGAAGTCGGCAAAAGCCGTGCCCCACCCAACCCACGGCATGCTGTCAGCCGCCAAACCTCGAATGTGACTCACATCTTGGAACAGACTATTCGATAGATTCTCGTATAGCGTGTTGTGCTCGTTTTCGTAGTTCGTCACAAACAAATCAAGTAGGCCATCACCGTTAAAGTCCGCGGCTGCTAAACCCATTCCGGCCTGCCCTGCCCCGGAACGATCATAGGCGGCACCAGAACGTTCAGACTCGTCACGGAAATTTCCGCCTTCGTTGATGTACAACGAATTCGGGTGCAGATCGTTGGCGACGTACAAGTCGATTTGCCCATCGTTGTTGAAGTCAGCGGCTAAGACACCCTGGCCTCGCCCCAGGCGTTGCTCGCTTTCGTTCGACTTGATGACGTCGGAAATCACATCCTTGAACGATCCATCACCCCCGTTGCGATAGAAGGCGTCGACTTCGGGTTCCACCGAGCGAGGGCTGCAGAAGATTCGCACGCCCTTCTGCTGATCGCCACAGTAATCGTTTGTTTCGAGAGTCCAAATGCCGTAGTTGCAGACGTACAAATCCAATAAGCCGTCGGTATCGTAATCGACGAAGACAGCACTGGTGGCCCAACGCCCGTTGTCAGTCTGCGACACCCGAGCAACTTCGACAAACGTGCCATCACCTTGATTGTGGTACAAGACGTTGGCACCAAAGCAGGCAACGTACAAATCCGGGAAGCCGTCTGAATCGAAATCTCCAACAGCAACACCAGCGCTGTAGCCGCGATGGCCAAGCCCAGCAGCTTGCGTCACGTCATCGAATTGCAGCTCACCATTGTTGCGATAAAACGCATCCGCGCCCTCGGCTGATTCCGTGTCGATAGGAAACGATTTGCCCGACGCAAAATACAGGTCGTGATAACCATCCAAATCGTAGTCCAACGCCACAATTCCGCTGCCATTTGCAGCGGGAAATGGCTTTTCCGGAGAATCACCCGTGTTGTGCCGAAAGCTGATTCCTGCAGCTTCGGTAATTTCCTCGAAACGAATCGAGGACGGTTCATCGACTTCAGTGTCCCCCGAATTCGAAACTGTGGGCAACGAGGCATCTGGATTCGTCGCCAAAGAATCAGCATTCTTGAGATACAAGAATACGCCGAGTCCAATCACAAGCAGCGAGGCAAAAAGGGTGAGATTCTTTACGGTCATCAGACCACTTTAACTTTTGACCATTGTTTATCCAATCGCGTGTCGGAGATCTTAATCGCCGTTCGCAATTCCTGAGCGAACAGGCTGACGCGATATTCTTCCAACATCCATCGGAATTGATCAAGCTCGGCGTCGTGAGTTTCCAATAATGTCAACTCTCGCCGGCGATGCAGATAAGCGTCCCATCGAGGCAACAGCAACTCCATGCTTTGCTGATCGCGACCAAGGCTGCCGCTGCGCATCTTCTTCAATCGAAACGGGATCGCGTTCAAATACCTGGGATATTGCTGCAGCCAATACCATGGCGTCGAGCACAAGAAGCCGTCTTCCATCAGTTGTGAGATCTGCTCTTTCATGTCCGACAGCGCATAGCTCCAGTTAGCTGGATACTTTTCTTCTAATGCCAATCGTGCGGCCTGATAAGCAGACATGATTTCCGGTAAGAGTTTGGCAACATCCTGCACAGCAAGCGACACATTTTGCTTCCCTTGTGCCGCGAGCTTTCGGAAGCCTTCTTCGTTTCGAGGGACGGGGGCATCGCGGAAGAACAAAGCTCGATCAGCGATCAATTCAGAAACGTGCTGCTTCAGTTCCTTGGCATAACTCAATGTCGAGGCATTCAAGCGAATTTGATTCCAATTCGGCAGCCAGTCCGTTTGCTCTTTCAAATAACGCTGGTTCGCCAAGCAGAACAGCCGCCGCAAACCGCTCCGCACATGAAAGGCCGCCGTTGTTAGTGTGTCGGCCAAGCGTAAAGCCACTCCATCACGGTTGTCGATCAACGTTGGGAAGGCCTCGATCGCAACACCACCGCGATTCAAGGTGATTCTGTTCGGCAAATCGCCAAACGTCCAATCCGTTAATCCCTCTTGATTCCACTCTTCCTCAGCCGCATCAGCAACAGCCGCGGCGGCTTTCGTACCGAGCTCGCCGCGGAGTGCTTGAACATTACGTCCGTTTGCAAGTGTCTTTCCGTCGCCATCAACGACGCGAACATTCATCTTCAGATGATTGGGAAGTTTATTCCCGTCAAAGTCGTTGGCCGTGATGACCTCGCCCGCAATTTGGCTCAGTCTGCTGGCCACTGCGGACAGGAAATCTCCATCACCGAATTCCAACTCCTCAAACACGCGTTTGGCGTTTTCGGGGGCCGGGACAAGCATTCGTCGCAATGACTTCGGTAGCGACTTGATCATCGCGACGATCTTTTCTTCAAGCAGGCCAGGAACAAGCCAGCCAAGACGTCCGTCATCTAACTGATTCAACCCTTCTTGCGGAATCGTCAATGTAATGCCGTCGTGCTCCTCGCCGGGATCCATCGAGTATTCAAGTGGCAGTTGCATATGCTGAACTTGAATCTGATCTGGGAAGCTCCCAACCACAACTGGCTCGGTGTCGCCAATCGTGACGTCAGCTTTGGTCAAAAAGAGCAGTTTGGGCGTCTTGCGTTCGACTTTGCGGCGCCACTTCTTAAAGCGAGTGGCGTCGAATACGTGGCTCGGAATGATACGATCAAAAAACTCATAACGAGCTTCTTTGCCCAACATTAAATCTCGGCGTCGCGACTTCGATTGCAGTGCCTCAAGATCTTCGATCAATTGCAGGTTGTGTAGCAAGAAGTCCGCATCGGTGTTCAGTTCACCTTCGACAAGTCCGTAGTGAATGAAGATCTCGCGACAGACCTTGGGATCAATGGGACCAAACGGCACCCGCCTCTTCGGCACAATGGTGAGGCCCGACAGCGAGACCTTTTCGTAGGCCATCACGGCACCGCTTGCCTGAACCCAATGCGGTTCGCTATGGTTGCGCGTCACCAAATGCTCGGCCAGCGATTCGATCCACTCGGGCTGGATTTTGCCGACCGTCCGGAGATAACGCTTCGTTGTTTCAACCAATTCGGCAGCGACGACCCACTTGGGCTTTTTTTCGAACATTGCCGAGCCGGGCCACAAGAACACTTTGTTGCCGCCGACAGCCGTGTACTCGAATTTGTCCGTCAGAACAGCGACGCTCGACAGAAGCCCTGCCAACAAGGCCTTATGGATCGCGGTCGAGTCGTCTTGACGTCTGTGTTGCTTCAAGCCTGCTGATTCCACCAACTGGAGAAGTTGGCGATGGACGTCTTGCCATTCGCGCATTCGGTTGTACGACAAGAAGTTCTGACGGCAGGCCTTTCGCATTTGGTTGCGAGACAACTTCTTTTTCAAGCCTTGATAGAAATCCCAAAGCTTTAGATAGCCGAGGAAATCGGAGTCTTCGTGCGCGAACTGTTCGTGGGCGCGATCGGCGGCTTCTTGTTTATCGATCGGTCGTTCACGTGGATCGCGAATCTCTAACGCCGAACCGATGATGAGGACTTCGTGGAGACAATTCTCGTCATGGCCGGCCAAGATGATTCGGCCAATCCGCGGATCAACGGGCAAGCGACTCAGACGTTTGCCAAACTCTGTCAAGTTGTTGTGTCCGTCCAGGGCTCCGAGTTCGAAAAGCGTGCGATAGCCTGCCCGCACGGTTGTTGGTTTTGGCGGATCGAGGAACGGGTAGCTGTCGATTTCTCCCAGCCGCAGTGCCTTCGTCTGCAGAATCACCGACGCCAAATTCGTTCGCTGGATTTCTGGCGGCGTGAAGCGATCTCGGTTGTTGTAATCTTGCTCGCTGTAAAGACGGATGCAGACACCGGGACCGATTCTTCCACAACGACCCATTCGTTGATCCGCGGACGCTCGCGAGATTGGCTCGATGGGCAAACGCTGCATCTTCGATCGAGCGGAATAACGGCTAATGCGAGCAGTTCCCGGATCGATGACATAGCGGATTCCAGGTACCGTCAACGACGACTCGGCAACATTGGTCGCGATCACGATTCGACGGTTGTTGGAAGTGGTGAAAACTCGGTTTTGTTCCTTCGTCGAGAGTCGCGCGTATAAGGGCAAGATTTCGGTGTTCTTGCCCGATCGATCTTTGATTCGCCGACCGCGCAACAACTTGGCCACGTCGTGAATGTCGCGTTCGGTGGGCATGAAGATCAGGACGTCACCATCATCGAGTTGACTTAGCTCGTTGACAGCATCAGCAATACCGCGCAACCAGTCGGGGTCCGAGTTGTTGCCGGCGTCCTCGTCATCCTGTTCGACGATCGGTCGGTAACGAACTTCCACTGGGTAGACTCGACCGGCTACTTCAACAATCGGAGCAACCTGACCACTCACCGAGAAATGTTCGCTAAAACGCTCGGCATCGATGGTTGCCGACGTGATGATTACTTTTAGATCGCGACGGCGCGGAAGTAGTCTCTTTAGGAAACCGATCAAGAAGTCAATGTTGAGAGATCGCTCGTGAGCCTCGTCGATGATGATCGTGTCGTACTGATCCAAGAATCGATCGTGTTGTGACTCGGCCAACAAGATGCCGTCGGTCATCAGCTTGATGTAAGTCTTTGGCCTGGTAGTGTCGGTGAAGCGAATCTTGAATCCGACTTCTTGCCCCAAGGGCTTTCCCATCTCGTCCGCGATTCGAGCCGCTACCGAACGAGCGGCGATACGCCGAGGTTGAGTGTGTCCGATCAACCCATCAACACCACGTCCCAAATCAAGGCATATCTTGGGCAACTGCGTCGACTTGCCCGATCCTGTCTCTCCACAAACGACGACAACTTGGTGTTCGCGGATGGCAGCAGCAATCTCATCACGCTGCGCCAGTACTGGCAGCTCTCCCTCAAAGTTTATCTTCGGCCGATCCTTCTGCCGCTGCGACCTGCGATCGACCGAGCGATCAACGTCGGCCTTCAGCTTGTCGAGCCGTTTGTCGAACGGCTTACCACTCTTTTCCGCCGATTTCAGTTGATTGATTCGACGGCGCAGCCGAAAGCGATCACAGGCCATAGCCTGCGAAAGCGCTGATTCCAATTCCGGAAGATCGCTGCTCATCGTTCCATTAGCGTCGGCAAGAGCCAACCGATCACCGCAGTCGAGATTGGTAGAAAGAGCCAAGCAGTTTAAGCTTGTCTGCCTGTAAGAAGCCAGCCGGCAACATCATTCGTCGGATTCGTCATCGGAATCGTCGGACTCTTCTTTCGCAGAAACCGGCAAGATCTTGCCATCATCGACTTCTAACAAGCGTGGCGGCTTCAGAGAACCATCGATGCTGGGTGGAAACGGAAAGAACGTTTCACGCCCGTAGTGAGCGACCGCGTGTTCGTTCTGTTTGTGTTTTCCGTGGTCCAATTCAAGTCGTTGCCCGGCGAAGCGAGTGCCATCGTAAATGCGTCCTCGCTGAAAGGGTCCAGCACCGAATAACCAGATATCACTGGCACTGCTTCTGACTGCCATGACACCAGATTGCCAGATCGGTTCACCAGTCACGCGTGCGTAGGCAAATACCGCCAACTTTGCTGCGGCTTCTTGACGATTCCGTTTTGCAACCGCGATTTCAGGAATCGTTGGAACTGAGGGCAATGTTGGCACGACTGATGCCGCCGCGCTAATGGCGTTGCTAGCTGGCATTCCGTAGGTGACTTCATGCACGTCGGTACCAAGAGATCCAATACGAGCCTCGACAATGACGTTGGCATCGTCGCGATCCTCTTGCAACAAACACCTCGATGCGACCAGCTGCTGGCGAATCCCACTGGTGATGTACGCCGCGTTGACGAATCCGACTCCTTTAATCGATTTCAGGAACGACGTGTCCAAATAGACGGACTGACCTGACAAGGCCGAAAAGTCCAAGCGTGCGATAGACTGATCAATAGCATCCGAAGCCAGCAACTGCTCTGTCGCCGTTCGACTCTGAGTATTACCGCAGCCGGCAAGCCCCAACGTCACAGCGCAAATCACAACCACCGATTGGATCAATCTCCTCACCCGAACACACAATGGGCGCGCACTTATCACCGTTTGTTGCAGAAAACGGAACATGACAACCTGATTAACAACGCACAAATGAACGTCGTACGCCAGAAAGGAATCGACCTGAATTGGAGAGAGGCACGACGACCTCAAAGGAGAGGCGGCGAATTTTAGCATCGTATCGAGATTTGCCAATCCGTATTTCAATTCTCGCCAATTGGGTTGTGTGAAAGTGGGTTCGTTCGCTATCTATAGCCTTCCAAATCTCGGCGGAGAGATTGGAAGTTTTCTTTATTTTCTTAGTTAGAATTCAACATTGGAGGGGCCACAATGAGAATTCTTCGAACGGCTACGTGCCAGTTCTCTGTAGAACCAAGTATCCATCACAACGAAGATTGTATCGTCGAGCAGATCGAATTTGCCGCTCGAAATGGTGCCGATGTCGTGCATTTCTCGGAATGTGCACTGTCCGGGTATGCCGGAGTCGACATCCCCGATTCGAAGTCGATTGAATGGGACGTGCTGACTGCGGCGACTCGACGCATCCAAAGTAAAGCCAGAGACCATCAGATCTGGGTTTTGCTCGGATCAACACACCAGCTAACTGGCAATAACAAGCCGCATAACTCGGTCTACGTCATCAATCCCAAGGGAAAGATCGTCGACCGGTATGACAAGCGGTTTTGCACTGGTCGCGGCGGGCGGCGTCCGACAATGGACTTGCACTACTATTCGCCCGGAGACCACTTCACGACGTTTACGATCAAGCGGGTTAAGTGCGCAATCTTGATTTGCTACGACTACCGCTTTCCCGAACTCTACCGAGAACTCAAGAAGCTCGGCGTCGAGGTCATTTTCCAATCATTCCATAACGCTCGCAAGACTGTCGTTGACGACGACGAGTACAACATCTGGAAAACGATCGTGCCGGCGACGATGTCTTGCCGCGCTGCGGAAAATCACTTTTGGGTCAGTGCCAACAATAGTGCGACAAGACCGTCGCGCTGGGGTAGCTTTGCGGTTCGCCCGGATGGTGCGATCGTTGATCAACTGAAAGTCCATAAGAAGTCGATATTAATCACCGAGATGAGGATGGATCCGTCATTCTTTGACGCACCCGGACCATGGCGTGAAGGCGCGATGAATGGAAAGCTTAACAGCGGCGTCACCGTCAACGATCCAAGATCCAGCGATGTCAGCTGCCTGTGAATCAAGACGGATCAAGGCAACCGGCCGTCGCGATCGCTGACCGTACCATCGATATTCAACGGTCGTTGGCCACCCTTGATACGCTCGACGTTTGGATTGTTGAAGCCGTAGCCTCGCTTCCAAAGATTCTCCATTTCCGTTTCATGCCGATTCGAGGCACATCCCACGGCTAGAAAAACAGGCAATGCCACCAATGAAAGCATGAGCCGCATCATTTGTGCGTCTTTCAACTACTGCGGAGATTTGCTGCTGGGTTGACGAGTAATTCGAATCGTTGCGGGTGCCGACAACTTGCCATTCGCCGCGTCACGAGACTCCTGCGCCGCTTTTCGGAGCGGCTGCATGATCTCGTCGACTGAAACGTTCTCGCCCTTGCGTGCAAGAACACGTTTGCGATTCTCGACGAAGGTGCGCGCGGTGAGTGTCAACATTTCGTCTTTTAATGCAAGAGGAATCTCGTCATCCATGCGTTGAACAAGCAGCTCCACCCAACCAGGTTGGTTCGACATCGCGAGCGTCATCAACCGCACGAACAAACTGACTTCCTGGAAGTTCCGATCGGCCATCATGTTGCTAATCGGCGAGATCAATTTTGCCGCCGCCTCGACCGCCGGAGAGGGGAACTCGACGAAGAGGTCGGCAACGTGTGTTACGTGTGTAGCGCCTAGTTCGTCCGTTTCAAATTCGGCCTGAAGATGCAAGATGCCAGTCGCCTTGATTGGCTTCACCAAGAAAGGGCTGTTGTAGGTGCCATCACAGATGGTGACGATCTGATTCTTCGTCTGATGTAGAATCTCTACTTTGCCAACTGTTCCGTCCTTGGCGTCGGCCGTGAAAGTGCCATCGCCCGTGGGTTTGAGTTGGAACTTCGAAATCGCCATGACTTGCCAAACCGCCACCGCAGCCTCGGGATGCTTCGCGAAAAAGTCGTAGACATCCTTATCCGCTGCAAAACGGAATTTCGGCAAGCGACGATACATGCCACGCGATTTCATAATCTTCTTCGCGCGATCTTGGTTCACTTCCGAGAGCTTGTCGAATGGAAATTCACCAATCGCCTCCCGCCA
>PBMZ01000013.1 GCA_002722955.1 Planctomycetaceae bacterium
AGGAATTGTCGGTCGTCAATGAAGACAATGACTTGTCGATCATTGTCGATTTGGACGGCAGCGAGAACACATCGCTGAATGTGACGAACGACCTGCTGAATGTTGCCATCAATGGCAACGCGTCACCCGATCACGATCCGGTGGCCTTTGAGTTTGTTAGGTCGATCACCGTCATTGGTGGTCAAGATGCCAACACCATTGATCTCAGCGGTGTTGGTCCGTTGAACTCGAATCCCGCCATCACGATTGGAGTCAGCGGTGGCGCCGGCAACGACAACATCACAGGCAGCGCCTTTCCCGATGTCCTGAACGGCGACGGTGGCAATGATGTGATTCTGGCTCGCGCCGGAGACATCGTGTTCGCTGGCGAGAGCGATGACATCATTTTGATCGAGGGCAATGAATTCACCAGTCTGGATGGCGGCGAGGGCGGCGACGACCGCGTGCGAGTGATTCAAGACGGGCGAGTGAACTTGCTGGAAGGTGGCAACAGCCGGCTGAGCAATATCGAGCGAATCGAAGTCGATGGCAGCGGCCGAAATCTGGTGATCATTAACCCGCAGCTTGTCGAAACGCTCACGGATGATCGTAACACGTTGATCGTTGACGGCGGTGTTGACGACCGCGTGAATGTCAGGGCAGGGTGGACTCGCGCGGGCGTTGAAACCATTGATGGCAAACAATTCGAAGTGCTGACTCGCGAGGTGTCGGACGGTAATGACTTAACGCTGAAGATTCGCAGTCATTTGTTGCCGGCGCCGATTGGAATCACGCAGATGCAGGCCGAGAATCATTCGGTCTCGGTGCAGTTGTCACAAGACTTGGACTTGAACAACGTGAACTTGTACGACGGCTCGGACGCTGAAGTCGAGACGCGCGATGTGACGCTCGTTGGCGAGAATACCGGTGCCGTGCAGGGCTCGCTGGTTTACGACGATGCAACTCGTATGTTTACGTTTATCAAGACTGGTGGCCCGCTGGCTCCGGACAACTACACGTTGACGATCTTTAGCCGTGAAGACGGAGTGGCCGACGGCGATGAAGGTATCTTGGATGGCGACGGTGACGGCGTCGAAGGCGGCGACTTTGTCAGCCAATTTACGGTCGACGCAACCTCGAATCGTTTGCTCAGTCTGCCCGACATCGTGCGGCCAGCGGGTCAAGACATCGAGCTGCTCGGCACTGATGGCATCCCAATCCGCATCGACGATGCCAATGGCGTGACCTCGTTCGAGTTCACATTCAATTTCGATCCGACGTTGATGACGGTCACCGACGCAGGCCTGGGCTCGACGATTCCCAACGACTGGCAATTCAACATCGCATCGGCGGGCGCTGGGCAAGTCACCATCACGGCTTCGGGCAACACCCGGCTCGATGCCGGACCGGCAGATTTAGTCATCATCGACGCGACAACACCAACGACGGCAACACCAGTTGCCGACGCTGTCTTGACGCTAGAAAGTGCTCAACTGAACGGCGGTACCATCGGAGTCGACACCGACGCGGCACTTCAGCATGTCGCCCGCTTTGGTGATTCCACCGGTGACGGGACTCTGAGCATTGTCGACGCGATCTTGGCTGCTCGCGTGGCTTTCCAATTGGACACAGGCTTCGATCAATCGCCGCTGGTGGATCCGACACTGTTTGTGGACATCGATGGCAGTGGAACGCTTTCGATCATTGATGCGATCGCGATTGCTCGAAAGGCGTTTGGTTTTGATGAGCCAAGAATTCCCGACGCGCCAGCAGTGGCTGCCTCACCAGAGCGGCCTGCGATTGCTGTCGAAACGCCCATGGAGGTATCGGCATCCGACGATTTGCGCACCGAGCAAGTGTCGATGGCGAATCTCTTGCCCCAACAGTTCAACGATAGCGGCGACTCGCGTTCGGTTGTTGCGACACCGATAGAGTCCGTCGTTCAGGATGATCTCGACGAGTCGCCAGAGGCAGTCGACGACTTGTTTGCCGACCCTTCAACGCTTGACGATTTAACGCTGTTGGAGTTTTAGTACCCTTTGCGTCACACGCGGACTGATCACTTCTCATTCCCGTTTGGGGGCAAGACCACGACGGTGAACCAGTGTGTGCCGAGGTCGTTGATGACTTGCTGAAAGGTCTCGAGATCAACCGGTTTCGTCGTGTAAGCGCTGCAGTTTTGAATGGTAGCTTGAAACTGGCAGGTTTGGCACTGATTGTGCCGTAGTATCCAACCAACACTTGCGCTCCACATAGCTTTGGATCAGAACGCATTCTAGCCGTCACTCAAGGCACTCTCACGTCAAGACTCCCCCACGATTGATACCGCCGAGGTTTCTCCTTTTGTCGCTTGCCTAAGCTGAATTGGGAACTAAGTTTCGTCTGTGGGTGTCTCACCATCCTTCCAATTCCAACATCACATCTCAGTTGCCCACCCCAAGGGAAATCTGTGCCAGACATTCACGTTTTATTGGTAGAAGATAGTGCCACCGACGCAATGATGATCTCGTTGCATATGCGGTCAGATGGCAGATTTGCGGATCATCGCGTCGAGACGCTTGAAGCCGCGTGCAACCATTTGCGTAATTCTGAACAAACGGATGTTGTGGTCCTGGATTTGCACCTGCCCGATTCGATGGGTCTCGAAACATTTACTTCGCTGCACCGTCAGTTTCCCGAAGTGCCGATCGTCATTCTGAGCGGTCAGGAAGATGAGCTATTCGCTGTTGAAGCGCTGGCCCAGGGAGCTCAAGACTACGTTCCCAAAGGAACCGTGGATGAACGCGTCTTGGTTCGGTCACTTCTGTATGCCATTGAACGTAATGGAAGACAACTTGCCGAGCGACGAACTTGGTAATGGAAAACGATTTGGCTAAGGCCCGCGAAATTCAGCAGCATATGTTGCCTGCCGAGGCTCCGGATCTTGATGGCGTCGATATTGCGGGGTTTTGCCAACCGGCGGACGCTTGTGGCGGCGATTTCTACGATTGCATTTTGCTGCCGTCAGGCAAGTGTGATTTGGTGGTGGACGATGTTAGCAGTCATGGCTTTGGTCCGGCATTGATTATGGTGGGAACTCGCCGCTTGCTTCGCACTTGTGCTCCAATGCACGATGACTTGGGGCAAGTCGTGACGATCGCCAACCAAGCTGTCCATGAAGATACGTTGCCGGAACAATTCGTCAGCATGTTCTATTGCCGACTTGATCCGAGCAGCGGCCAACTATCATTCGCCTCGGCCGGTCATTCCGCGTGCGTCATCAAGGCCGATGGATCTGCAACCACGCTTCAAACAAAGGATCTGCTGCTAGGTCTATTACCATCGAACACTTACGAAATGATAGATGGTGAACCGCTACAGCAAGGCGAAATCTTGTTGCTCATGACTGATGGCGCGTTCGAAGTCCAGTCCAGCGACAACGAGCTATTCGGTCAGCAACGCGTTATTGATTTAATCCACCAACACCGCGACAAGCCAGCAGCCAGCATCATCGACGTTGTCCTTGAAGAGATCACGAACTTCGGAAAGTCCAGAGCGCTGAAGATGACGTCACTATTGTCTTGGTGAAGGTTGATGCGGATCTGCGTTCCATTGAAAACTAACCTGGATCGCCACGGCTTGTTGGAGTCCAACAGGCGTAATGTGGTGAAGGCTCACTTCGCTGGAATTATCGCGTGAGCCGTGCGGTTTCCCACGATGAAATGTCCGAGCGGCTTGTCTTCGAGATCCGTGATCAACCAGACTGCTCCGGGGCGACTTTGCAGAGGTTTTCTCCAACCGGAATTCAACACACCTCGAGATCGTGGCTTTCCCTTGCGATCCATCCAGAACACTTTGATGGGGTCGTGTCTCTTGTTGGTAAACACAATGTTGAACGGATTGCCGTCCGGCTTGGATGGAGGCGCCTTAGACTTGGTGGGATGCCAAGTTAGCTTTGGCAGTGCGGCATCGCTGGGTGGAATCATCTTGGCAAACTTTGTTGGTGCGAGACCGCGCAGCTTTGCCAATTGATTGGCGTGTTGAGGTATTGCAGCTAAGTTTGTCCACTCGTAACGATCGTTGGCGGTGTCGTAGAGTTCTTCGTCTCCGTTTGCGTAGTGAATCAAACGCCATCGGTCACCGCTAAGGCCGATGCTACCTGGTTCACCTAGATAGGTAACGGAGACGTGCGGCCATTTCGACTTTGGATCTTTCAGTAGAGGCACGATGCTGGGGCCGTCGATGTCGGACTTTGCTGGCAAACCCGCCAGCTCGGTCAAGCTCGAATAGAGGCTCAGCAGATTGACGGGCCGCGAACAGACGCCGCCAGCTTTGGTTCCGCTTTTCAGTCCAGGCGCACCGGAGGGAACTCGCACAATCATCGGAACGCGAGTGCAAGCACGCCATGCCGTGTATTTTTGCCAGTGTTGTTTCTCTCCAAGATGCCAGCCGTGGTCACTCCACAACACGACAATCGTGTTATGGCGATTGGGGCCCTCTTCAAGAGCCTTGATTACTCGGCCGACCATCGCATCCGCGAAATAGATGGACGCTAGGTAACCTTGAATACCTTGCTTCCACTGACCATTCTTGAGGATGTGTGGGAAGTAGCGATTCGAGCCGCGCCTCTTTCCGGCTGGCGGCAAATCGTCCAGATCGTCTTCCTTGTAACCCGGTGGCAGCTGGATGTCTTCCAGCGGGAAGGGTTCGAAATACTTCTTAGGGACAAACCAAGGTTCGTGTGGTCGATAGATTCCGCAGGCCAAGAAGAATGGCTTGTCATGTTTCTTGCTGAGTTGCTCGCCAATCCACTCGGAAACCAGCCAGTCGCCGCCGAATTCATCATCTGTTGCATCCAGAGGAGCCCAATCAGTTTCGCGGTATTGCCAAGGGCCACCGATCGGTAAGTTCACTGGACGCTTCTTCGGATACAACGTGCGAGGAAATGGATCTTCCGTTTCCTTTGGTGGGAAGTATTCGTCCCAAGATTGCGCGTCGATGAAGTAATGCAAAATCTTGCCAGAACCGGCCGACCAGTAACCGTGCCGGGAAAAATACTTTGGCATCAGTTCGGCATCTGGAAGAATCTCGCGCATCTTCTGACGATTGCTGTAGAGCCCAGAATTGTTTGGCGCGAGCCCTGTCATGATTGCCGTTCGTGATGGGTTGCATGACGGAGCCGCACAATGTGCGTTGGTAAACAGCACGCCGCTGGCCGCAAGGCGATCGATGTTGGGTGTTTTCGCCTGAGGATGTCCGCCCAAACAACCAATCCAATCGTTCAAGTCGTCGACGGAGATGAACAACACGTTGGGATGCGTCGTCTCGGCAATGGCACTGGCCGAGCTGATCAGAAGGCAAGCGAACGCAATCAACGCGGAAATCTTGGTACTCGTCATGTATCTCACCGGTTGCTCAAGTGCTACGCCAGCTCCCAACCCTTGCGGTATTCGCGACGGATGAACTCGTCGGCTTCGGGGCAATTCGTTGCCTTGAGATTCTTCGCGTCCCAGTTCAACTTCTTCTGGCCGACTCGATACGACACGTTGCCCAACAGCACCGCTTGAGTCAGTACCGCGGCATAAGAAAATCGGCTACCGGTTTCGCTGCCAGTTCTGATCGCCGCGATCCACTCGGCATGATGTCCGATCGAATTTGGGATTGTCTGCTTAACGGGGCGAGCTTCCTTGCCGGCTTCCATGAACAGTTTGCGGGAGCCGTAATCGGCAAGCAGCCGACCATCGGGACCCTCGAACAAAACGGCCGAGCCCTTTTGGTAGACCTCGGCACCTTTAGGTCGCCAGCCTCCGTGATACCAGGTCAAGTGCACGGGCGGTTGATCACCGCGAGCCGGGAATTCGTAATCCACGCGCATGCGGTTGGGGCATTCGTTATCGCCGTTGTGCCCTTTCTCTCCAGTGCCAACGACGCTCGTCGGGTATTCCAGATCCAGTGCCCAGAATGGCAAGTCCATGTAATGGCAGCCAAAGTCGGCCAATTGCCCGCCGCCAAAGTCCCACCAATAACGCCAGTTGAAATGAAAGTGTGACTCGTGATACGGACGCATCGGTGCGGGGCCGATCCATTGATCGTAGCTAACTGTCTTGGGTGCCATTCCCTCTTTCACACGCTTGCCAACCCTGACGCCGCCGCCTTGCCAGACATGAACACGGCGGACAGGACCAATAATTCCCGCCTTGATGATTTCCACCACGCGGCGATAGTTGGTCTCCGAGTGAATCTGATTACCCATTTGAGTCGCCACGCCAGCCTTTGCCGACAGCTCTTGAATGTAGCGAGCTTCGAAGACGGAATGAGTGAGAGGCTTCTCGCAATATACTGGCAGCTTGCGCTTCAAAGCCATCGATAATGGAATCGCGTGCATGTGGTCCGGCGTGCTGATGACGACACCATCCAAGTCGTCGCGATCGAACACGCGGCGAAAGTCGTCGCAGGTGTCAGCCTTTGGGTGCTTGACCTGTCCCTTGGCAAGGTTCGACTGATCGATGTCGCACAGGACAACGATGTTTTCGTCACCAACACCAGCCAGATTCGACGCACCTCGATTGGCGACACCGATGACACCAATATTCAGTTTCTCGTTGGCACTGCGCGGCTCCGCGCGAAGTTGTTGAGGAAGGACAAGGCTCGACGTTGCAACACCAGTGCCGGCTGCTGCAGCCGCTTGTAGAAACTGTCGGCGAGAAAGCGTGGAATTCATGAAACAGGCCCCTTTCTGCCTTTTCGAACAGGAGATCGCAGAGGACGCAGAGGAGAGAGGCAATTCAAGCAACTCTTGCCTCTGCACCCTCTGTGATCTTCTATTCAAAACAACAAATCAAATACGTAATGAGAGCTATTTAAAGAGAGCAATCTTAGTCGCATTCTTTTGCGGCTTACCGGACGTGCTGCGTCCCTTGTCAACGTAGGATTGCAGCAGCTTCAGTAGACCGTCGGCGACGTCTTTGTGTTTCTCTTGCAGATTGGATGTCTCTGCCAAGTCACTTGTTAAGTTGAACAATTGCACTCTGGGCAACTTCTGTTTTCGAGCCTGCGGCGGTCGAGGGTTGCTCCAACCACCCGAACCGGGAGCCAAGATCAGCTTCCACGAGCCTTGGCGAATGGCGAACGAGCCGTTGACGGAGTGGTGCACTGTAGCCTCGCGGACGGCTTTGTCTGTGCTTTGCTTCATAAGCGGCACTAAGCTGACCGAATCTTCGCCGGCGTTATCAGGAAGTTCGACGCCGGTGATATCGGCCGCTGTTGCCAACAGGTCGGTGT
The DNA here is from genome assembly GCA_002722955.1 of Planctomycetaceae bacterium. Classification (GTDB taxonomy): domain Bacteria; phylum Planctomycetota; class Planctomycetia; order Planctomycetales; family Planctomycetaceae. Next base: position 7,240 of record PBMZ01000013.1, read on the forward strand.
GGCAAATCGTTTGCTTGCAAGTTGTGCCGGCTTTGATCGTCGCCGGCCATCGCGCGATGAAAGATACTCGGTGGCCGCCTTCGTAGATGTCGGCTTTATGGCCGCGCAGCTTACCGCTGGGGTTGTGGCCTTTGCTTTTCAATGTTGGGAAGTCGGCTCCTGGAGTGGCCCCGTTATCGCTGGTCAAAATAAAGAGCGTGTCGTCCGCGAGCCCCCTGTCATCAATGGCCTTCATCACCGAGCCGACTGTTGAGTCGACTTGCATCACAAAGTCGCCCCACTCGTTCAAGCCGCTTTTGCCTTGGTACTTCTCGGTCGGGATGATCGGTTTGTGCGGCGCGGGTAGCGGGAAGTACAAGAAGAACGGCTTGTCTTTCGATTGCTTGTTGATGAACCCGACGGCTTTTTCGGTCAACTGATCCAGCACGTCGATGTGCTTGAAGTCGTCGCCGATCGGTCCCTTCCGCCAAAACTTCTTGCCGCCGGAAGCCTCGATAATCCGAGTTGGCACGGATGTCAGATGGTCGTTCTCGATATAGACATGCGGGTGCATGTCCAGCGACGCAGAGATTCCGTAGAAGTAATCAAAGCCCACTTGATTCGGGCCGGACGAGATGGGTTTGCTGAAGTCAATATTGTCCCACGGTTCGCGCGAGTTGTCCGTCGGCACTTTCTTCGGATCATGCAAGGCCCACTTCAGCCCCAAGTGCCACTTGCCCACACAGGCGGTGTTGTAACCTTTGGTCTTCAGCATCGAGGCCACCGTCATCCGTCCGTCTTCAATCAGCGGCACGGAATAGCCCCAGCAAACTCCCGACTGCAGCCGAGTCCGCCAGGAGTACCGTCCGGTCAAGACACCGTAGCGCGTCGGCGTGCAAACGGCCGAACCCGAATGAGCATCCGTAAACCGCATCCCGCCGGCGGCCAACTGGTCCATATGTGGCGTCTTGATTTTCCCTTCGTCATTGAACGCACCGACGTCGCCATAACCCAGGTCATCGGCAAGTATGTAGACGATGTTGGGGCGATCGGAACATTCGGCGAAATCAGTAAAACCGGCAAGTGTCGTTGCGAGCAAAATCAAGACGGTCAAAGTTCGCATCGTCGGCGTCGCTCTCAGCGGTAGGTTCATGGGATGAGATGCTTCATTCTACTGATGGAGACTTCGCACGAACAAGGGAGCACGAGCTGTCGCGATTGGTCCGTAGTAACCCAACGCGTGAGCGAGGGATTGGTCACACGTGTTTAGCGATCAAAGTTCATTGGTTGCGAACACGTGTGACCAGTCCCTCGCTCACGCGTCGGGTTACTGTGATCGATAAGACCGATGCAGCCCGCAGACTTTCGCTATCTTAAATTCCATTTGTTCCAATCATGTCGGTTAGCTCGACTTTGATTTTGCGATGCAGAAAATCCTCAGTGTTGTCTTTTGGAAACACGACCTCGCTCTGTTCTGTGTGCTAAGTCTTCCAAGGAAGTACACAAATCATGCGCTCGTTTCATCAACAGAGCGCTTCCTTGAATGAACAGTCCCCTCGAGACCCTCAACGCGGAAATCAACAAAAGCCGCACATCTTGACGGGACATTAAGCACACACGCATCCATTGGGAGTGAGTACCGTGCAATTGACTTCATGGCTGGAAACTGTTCGCAAACGTCTTCATGGTTCCAAGCGTCGCCGCCAAAACGTGCAGGCTCGACCGGCAATGGAAGCTTTGGAAGATCGGACATTGCTTTCGGTCACCGCTCTTTTGATCGGTGGTCAATTGACGATTGAATCGGATTCGGGCGATTCAATCACTGTCCGAGAAGATCCCAATAACGCGGGATTCGTCGACGTCCTTGAAAATGGAGTCTCACTGCCGACGCTGGGCATGATCGACGCCACAAACGTCACCGAATTGGTCGTTAATGGGGGCCCCGGTGACAACTTGATCGACTTGAACCAAGTCACGCAGTTGTTGTTCAACAATGGCGCAGGCCTGAGCATCACGGTCAATGGTCGTGATGGCAACGACACGATTGTCGGTAGCGATGAGTTTAGCAACACGTTGAACGGCGGCGACGGCGATGACAACATCGTTGGTCAGTCGCAATTCGACACGATCAATCTTGGTGACGGCAACGACACCGCGACTGCTGGTGATGGCAACGACAGCATCACTGGCGGCGACGGCAACGACACGATCGATGCTGGTGCTGGCAATGACACAATCGATGCGGATGATGGACTGGACACCATCGTTGGTGGTGCCGGACCGGACAGCATCGATGGCGGCAGCGGCGCTGACACGATTTCAGGCGGTTCCGAGAACGACACGATCAACGGTAACTCGGGCAACGACACCATCAATGGCGACGGCGGTATGGACGTGATCCGCGCCGGTAGCGGTGAAGACGTCGTTGACGGTGGCGACGGCAACGACACAGTCTTCGGCCAAAGCGGCAACGACAACATCATGGGCGGCTCGGGTGATGACGAGCTGAAAGGCAACGAAGCCAATGACACCATCGATGGTGGCGACGGCAACGACACAGTTGTTGGCAACGCTGGCGACGATAGCTTGCTGGGCAACGTCGGCGACGATGTGATTCAAGGCGGTGCTGGCCGAGACTTCATGAACGGCATGTGGGGCAACGACACGATCAAAGGCCAAGGCGGCCGTGACACGTTGATCGGCAGTTTCGGCAGTGATTCACTCGAAGGCGGCACAGGCGATGACTTGATCCAATCGGGCGATGATCTTTCCACGGTTGTACCACCGCTCTCGCTTAGTGTTTCCGATTTGACGATTACCGAAGGCGACAATGCAACATCACTGTTCTCAGCCGCGACAAACTTGGCCGTCGGGATGGGCCCGGTTCATGTGGAAGCTGCGGACTTAGACGGTGATGGAAACGTTGACTTGATTACTGCGAATCGTGATTCAGATTCAATCTCAATACTAATGGGATTGGGAGGCGGAACATTCGGCGCCGCAACAGATTTGCCTGCAGGAGACGGCGCGCATGTTGCAAGATCTGGTGACTACGACGGTGACGGCGACATTGATCTCGCTGTTCCAAATCAATTCTCAGATGACGTTACCATTTTGTTAAACGACGGTACCGGCAGTTTTACGGCGTCGACAGTGGCTGTTGGTGCGGGCCCTCATAGTATCGAGTCCGCTGACGTGGATGGTGACGGCGATCTCGACCTTGTGACCGCCCACATTACCGACAATACGGCGTCGGTCCTCTTGAATGATGGTTCCGCAAACTTTTCACTTAGTAGTACTGTTCCCGTTGGCACCATGCCGCACTCGATAATCGCAGCGGATCTAAATGGTGATGGCAATCCCGATCTCGCAGTCGCAAACATCGATTCGAATAATGTCTCGTTGTTATTCAATAACGGTGACGGCACTTTTGCGATCGGGATGTCAGTCGCTACGGGAATGGGCACTCAATATGTTGAGAGCGGCGACTTTGATGGTGATGGTGATATCGATTTGGTTGCCGCCAACCGTCTTTCAGACAATCTGTCGATTCTATTGAATAACGGAAATGGTACGTTCGCGACTGCTAGCAACATTGCTGTTGGTGACTTTCCGTCAGGAATCGACGTTGGTGACATTGATGGTGACATGGACTTGGATCTGGTTGTCGCGAATCTTTCAGACGACAACGTTTCTGTGCTGCTTGGAAACGGCGACGGAACATTTAGTGCGGGTGTCCCGTTTGCGGCTGGGGACGGTGCAGTGGTACCGCTTTTAGCTGACCTTGACGGCGACATGGACCTTGATCTCGCTGTGGCCAATGCACTTGACAACACAGTTTCCGTTTTCACTAACGGCGGGGGTACGCCGCCAATTGTGGTTACATTGAACCTATCCAGTGCAAGCGCGACTGACATCACGGTTGATTTCACAACAAATGATGGAACTGCGACTGCTGGTGCCGATTATACAATGGTCAGTGATACAGTCACGTTTTCGGCTGGTCAAACAACGCAAACGATTGTTGTTCCGCAACTTGGTGACTTGATTGACGAGTTCGATGAAACGTTCTTTATCGACTTTTCAAACCCAGTGGGTGCTATCTTGGCCAACAGCCAGGCCGTGGTAACCATTCTCGACAACGAGCCAATTCCACAACAATTATTCATTCTATCAGACGCTGGAACGAACACCTTATTCAGTCGACTTGATCCCGTTACTCAGGCCGTAACAACGATCGGTGCAACCGGCTTCCCGAACTTGGTTGGTTTGACAGTCGATGCGAACTTGAACTTCATTGCCTTCCAAGATGTGGGAACACAGATCATTCAGATTAATCCCTTCACGGGAGCCGCGATGGGGACGACGCCGCTGACTCCGGCGATTCCGATCGAGGAAGGTGCTATCGCAATTGATCCGCTAGTTCCAATGCCGACAACGGCGTTCTTCGCAGGATCCGCAGCACCGGCAACCTTGAATACAATCGATTTGGCAACGGGTGCGGCCGTGCAAGTTGCCACGCTGAACATCGGTGGCACGAACATTCCCGGTACGGTTCAAATCGACGGCTTGGCCTTCCGCATGGGTCAGCTGTTTGGTTTGATCACGGATGGGGCAACCGGTGCTGGCGCTGCTGTCAACGATAGCCTTGTCATGATCGACACGGCGACGGGGGCCGTTACTGACATCGGTGACGTCGGCTTCGATTTCGATACCGCCGCTGGTTTGGCTTACGACCCGGACTTGGATGTCTTCTTCGCTGCGAACCAGCTTGGTGCTTTGATTCAAATCGATCCGATTACCGGCGTCGGCACCAACCTTGGTGCCCCGAACGTCTTGACAGACATCTCTGGTTTGGCCATCGCTCAATTGCCGCCGTCTCCTGTGCAATCGATCTCGATCACTGATGTGACGATCGATCCCGAAGGTGACAGCGGAATGACGACGGCCACCTTCAATGTCACGCTTGCTCAACCGGCCGCTGGAACGATTACGGTCGACTTTGCCACAGCTGATGGAACTGCGATCGCGGGAACCGATTATGTGGCGAACAGCGGCACGTTGACCTTTATGGCCGGCGAGCAAACGATGCCGATCACCGTGCAAGTCAACGGTGATCCGGTCATCGAACCAGCCGAAACGTTCTTCGTCAACTTGTCGAACATTACGGGTGGAGCCATCTTCCAAACCAACCAAGGCGTTGGCACCATCAACAACGACGACGCACCAAGCAACGATACGCTGCGAGGCGACTCGGGCAACGATACGTTGATTGGTGAAGACGGCGACGACTTGGTGGCAGGCGGCAGCGGCAATGATGTGCTGCGAGGCACGGCCGGCAATGATCGCATCTTCGGCGGTTCGGGCGACGACACGTTAGAAGGTGGTGAAGGTGAAGACACGCTCGATGGCCAAGCCGGTGACGACATCGTCGACGGCGGAAACGGCGATGATGTCTTCCGTTGGGACGGCGAGGATGATGACAGCGACACGTTTATCTCGCCCGACGGTTCCAACATGGTTGTCATCAACGGCGGCAACGGAGTCAACAACTTCACAGTCAGCGTTGCTGCAGGAACCTCGCAATTGCGAATCTCCGAAGGCGGCGAGTCGATCACGATTGCGGACAACATTACTGATGTTGTGATCAATCTTGGTGGCGGCGATGACAACTTGACCATCGCCGATCTGACGAACTCGTCACCGGCGACGTTGACGATCAACGGTGATTCGGGCAACGACGTGATCACCGGTGCGGGAGCCAGTTTGAACTTGGTCCGCGCGATCATCGATGGTGGCAGTGGCGATGACAACATCACTGGTACCGAAAGCGGTGACACCATCGGCGGCGGAAGCGGCGCCGACACGATCTCGGGCGGTGGCGGCAACGACACCATCTCGGGCGGCGACGACGATGACGTGCTGAACGGAAACCTCGGCGACGACATCCTCAGTGGTGACAACGGCAACGATACGTTGAACGGAAACGAAGGCAACGACAACCTTGTTGGTAGCTTCGGAAACGATAGCTTGACCGGTAACGATGGCGACGACACGGCCAACGGCGGCTTTGGCGACGACAAGGTTATCGGTAACGCCGGCAACGACTCGCTGCTGGGAAGCAACGGCGATGACACTGCCTTCGGTGGAAGCGGCGACGACACGCTCGACGGCGGTGAAGGCGACGACTTCTTGCGAGGCCAAAATGACAACGACGTCCTTCGCGGTGCCGACGGTGACGACACTCTTCGCGGCGACAACGGTGACGACATCGTCAACGGCGGCGACGGCAACGATATCCTGGAAGGCGGCAATGGCAACGATGGCCTGAACGGTGTCGACGGTACCGACAAACTGCTCGGCGGCATGGGCAATGACACCATGATCGGCGGCGACGGTCGCGACACATTGCTTGGTGGAGCCGGCAACGACATCGCCTTGGGCGAGAACGGCGACGACTTCATCAACGGTCAAGGTGGATCGGACACGCTGGCTGGCAACGAAGGAACCGACACCTTGAGCGGAGCCTTGGCTGGTGAGATCGACGAGAACTTCACCTTGTCACAAGCAGTCCTGACGTTACTCGATGCCATGACCTAGTCCGTGTAGCCCGACTCTCCGAGTCGGGTGAACAGATGCCCGACTCGGAGAGTCAGGCTACGGTTTTGTTTCCGACGAATTTGAGATTTCAAATTCAAGATTTCAAATCCTAAATCGAAACGGATTCACTCCGACGGACACCCATCCGTCACCGCGTTCTTCGCAACGCAAACAAAAATTCCCCTTACAAATTCTTGAATCTGTATTCCCTCCAAACGACTCAAGAGAATGGAAGTTAACTGCTGCGAGCTTGAGGCTTTCAGTCGTTGACGGACAGGAGCATTTCCCCGTGCAATTCACATCCTGGCTAGAATCCGTACGTACACAACTCCGCAACTCCAATCGACGCAACACGCGACGTTCGCTAAGTCGATCGATGGAAAAGTTAGAAGACCGCACGCTGCTGGCGGTCTCGGCATTGTTCGTTAACGGTAACGAACTGAACATTGCCGTCGACGCGGATGACACGTTGATCATTCGAGAGGACTCGGCCAACCCAGGAACCGTCGAGGTCTTGGGCAACGGTGCACCAGTTGGCAACTTGCCGACCATCAACGCTTCCGCCGTCGAGCAAATCATTGTCCAAATGGGTGATGGCGATGCGACCATCGATTTGAGCGGTGTGACCGGCAGTGTGTTCGACAATCCCGCCATCAGCTTGAACGTTACAGGCGGTGACGGCGACGACAACATCATCGGCAGCCCAGACTTAGCCGACAACATCTCGAGCGGCGACGGCGATGATACCGTCAACGGTGGCGGTGGCAACGACACAATCGATGCCGGTAACGGAGCCGACCTAGTTGTCGGCGGCACCGGCGATGACAACATCATCGGCGACGACGGAATGGACACCATCACCGGCGGCCTTGGCAACGACACCATCGATTCGGGTGACGGTGCGGACTCGGTCGATGGCGGTATGGGCGACGACAACATCATTGCTGGCGATGACGACGCCGTCGTCAACGGTGGAGACGGCATGGACACCATCGATGGTGATTCGGGTGCCGATACACTGAACGGCGATGCCGACAACGACCGCATCCTCGGTGGCGCCGACAACGATTTTATCAACGGCGGCGACGGCGACGACTTCTTGAACGGTCAGCTATCTGACGACGTCATCAATGGTGGGTTGGGCAACGATACGCTGGAAGGCGGCGGCAACGACGACCAACTGTTCGGTGGTTCTGGCGACGACAACTTGGCTGGTTCGGCTGGCAATGACACGTTGGAAGGTGGTCAAGGCGATGACTCATTGTTCGGTGGCAGTGGCCGCGATCAAGTCTTCGGCGACTCGCTTAGCCCACTGGTTGCTGGTGCTGGTAACGATGTTGTCATGGGACAAGGCGGTGCGGACACGGTCAACGGTGGCGGTGGATCTGACACGATCGAAGGCGGTGAAGGTAACGACGTCGTTCAAAGTGGCGACTTGATGCTACAAGCTCTGAATCAACTCACGATCAACGATGTAACGGTGGTTGAAGGTGATGCTGGAGCGGATCAGTTGTTCTCGGGCGAATTGGCGTTTCCAACAGTCAACGACGCGACTCCCGGTATCGTCGCCGCGGACTTTGACGGCGATGGCATGATCGACTTGGCGACGCCAGGTTCGGTCTTATTGAACACGGGCGGCGGCATGTTCGGAGCCCCGATTGCCACCGGCGCGACCGGTTCGGGTTACATGGACGTCGGTGATGTCAACGGCGACGGCTTGGTCGATTTGGTGATTCCCGCCAACGACGTGCAAATTGTACTGAATCAAGGTGGCGGTATGTTCGCCGCTCCCGTGACGATCAACCAAGGGACGTTTTTCAATCCATCGGCTGTGAACTTGGCCGACTACGATGGTGACGGTGACTTGGACATCGGAACGGTTGTCGGCTTTGGCAACAACAACTTGATGGTTCAATTGAACGACGGAATGGGCAATTTTGGCGCTGTGGTTTCTTTCCCGGCTGGAACCAGTGGCTCGTCCGATTTGGTGTCGACAGACCTTGACGGTGACGGCGACTTGGACGTGGTCGTGACGAAGAACTTCTTACAAGCCAACGTCTCGTTCCTTCGCAACAACGGCAATGGCACGTTTGCTCCTTCGATCGAAACACCTGTCACCAGCTCGCCCTCGGCGATCGTGGCGGGCGACTTTAACGGCGACGGCATCGATGACTTGGCGACGGTCGGTGGTCAGATTTCGATTTTAACCAACGACGGTGGCGGTAACTTTACAGAGACTCAATCATTCGCTTCTGGCGGGTTCTTCGGTGATAACGATATCGAAGCCATGGACCTCGATGGCGACGGCGATGTGGACTTGGTCAGCACCGGCTTCGGCGGCGAAGTCTCGGTGATCTTGAACGATGGAACGGGAACGTTCTTCACTCCATTTGCCTTCAATACCGTGAACGGTTCGTTCGACGATGACATTGTGATTGCCGACATCGATGCCAACGGTACTCCAGATATTGCGATCAACAACGGGTTTGCTCAAAACCAAATCACGACGGTTCTCAACAGTGGCATCACGCCAGTGACGGCGACGTTGACGGTGAGTCTCTCGCAAGTCAGCACGACCGACGTCACGGTTGACTTCACAACGGCAGATGGGATTGCTACTGCTGGCAGCGATTACTTGGCCTCACGCGGAAGGTTGACGATTCCGGCTGGCATGCTGGCGGCGCAAACGAGTGTGCAGTTTATTGGTGAGACGACTGCCGAGCCTGATGAGAATTTGTTTATTAACTTGTCAAACATTAGCTCGGGCGTCGTGCTAGCTGACGATCAGGGACAAATCACGATCGTTGATGACGACATGGGCACCAGCGGACCGACGATTTCAGTCCTTGATGCGGTTGTCATGGAAGGCGATACCGGGCAAACAACGGCCAACGTCACGTTGTCGATTTCGGCAGCTCCGACAGCGAACGTTGCCATAGACTTCGCGACGGCTGACGGCTTGGCCTTCAATGGAGCCGACTACGTCGAAACCACAGGAACGATGACATTCACGCCGACCGGTCCGATGATGCAAACCATTTCGGTGCCGATCATCGGCGATATCATCAACGAAGGAGACGAAGACTTCTTTATTAACCTGTCGGATCCGACGGGGACGGTCATCATGGACTCAAACGCTCGAGTCACGATTACAGATGATGATCAGACTCAGGGAGCTGTGATTCCCGACGACACACTTCGCGGCGGAAGTGGCAACGACACGGTTGTGGCCTCGTTCGGAGCCGACTTCATCGCCGGCGGTTCTGGCAACGACAACATTACGGCCAGCGATGGTAATGACCGCGTGTTCGGTGGCGGCGGCGATGACTTCATCGACGGCGGTGCGGGTGACGATCGCCTTGACGGACAATCGGGCAACGACACATTGGAAGGCGGCGAAGGTGCCGAGGTCTTCATCTGGGACGGTGCCCGCGATGACACCGATACGATCTCGAATTCGTCGGGAACAGCAAGCGTCGATATCCGTGGTCAAGCCGGCGGCAACAGCTTCTCGGTCGGACAAGCGAACGGCTTGATGACCATCACCGATGGCATGGAAGTCTTGACCATCGGAACGACGATCAAGGACATCGTACTCGGCGGTGGTACCGGCGACGACATGATCACCGTTGAAGACTTGACGGGAGTCATCATCTCGAGCCTCACGGTCGATGGCCAAGGCGGCGCGGATACGATTGACGCCTCGGGAGCCACCCTTGGCAATGTCCGCTTGCGAATCAACGGCGGTGCCGGCAATGACACCGTCACGGGTTCGGCCTTCTCCGAAACAATCGATGGCGGCACTGGCGACGACAACCTCAGCGGTGGTGCTGGAAACGATGTGTTCCTTGGCGGTGACGGCGACGACATCATCATGGGCGGCGATGGCAATGACCTTGTCGATGGCCAAGCTGGCGACGACACGATTCGCGGCGACAACGGCGACGATAACCTTGCCGGCGGCGAAGATGACGATGACATCGAAGGCGGCAACGACAACGACACCATCCAAGGCATGTCTGGCAACGACAAGCTGAACGGCAAGTCGGGCAACGACAGTGTTCTTGGTGGCGATGACGAAGACACGCTGTTCGGCGGCATGGGCGATGATACGCTTGACGGCGGTTCGGACAACGACATCGTCCGCGGAAGCCGAGGAAACGACAAGCTACGTGGCGGCGATGGCGACGACACTCTCCGCGGTGAAGATGGTGACGACACCATGAACGGTGGCGACGGCGACGACTCGATGCTGGGTGGTGCCGGCAACGACATTATGGCGGGCATGGACGGCGTCGATAAGATCATCGGCAACAGCGGTGCGGACACCATGTCCGGCGGCGACGGCAACGACAACTTGCTCGGTGGCGGCGGCAACGACGTGATCGTCGGCGATCAAGGCGACGACTTCATCAACGGCCAAGGTGGCGCGGATACGGTCGGTGGTGGCGAAGGCACCGACGCTCGCATCACGGATGCCTTGGACACGATCGACGAGACGTTCATACTGTCCGCAGCGTTGATCGCCGAACTCGACGCGGTCTAGTCAAACAGACCAAAACGGAAACAATTGGTTCCTCGAAAGCAAAAGCAAGCGGCATGCACACGGGTGTATGTTACTTGCTTTGTTTGTTTGGCGTCGAGTTGTATTGGGAGAGCTGTCGCCTGCCGGTTCGGTGTTCAGCGATCGACGTTCAGGCTTCTTGCGTTTTGTTGGGGCGTAGCCGGACGTAGGCTTCTCGGATGCCTGCTTTGATGGGGGTGGCGAAGGCGAAGATGCAGAAGATTAGGGGGACGGCTAGCTCTCGCACGGTGAAGATGATGGCGACAGTGAAGACCAGCTGTACCAAGTGCGTGCGGCTCTTGCGGCCTCGGAAGAGTTGGTTGAAGACGTGTGCGTATCGGAGTCTTGACACCATCAGGAATGCCACACCCAACGTTACTGCGGGCAAGGCAACCGTCATCAAAGGGATTGCCCATGTTGCAGCCTCACCGATGGGGGTCTCTAATTCGGCTAGCTTCCTTAGGCCGTGCATTGCAATTGGGAACGAGGCGACTGTTCCTGCTGCTGCTGGTGACGGCAGGCCGCTGAAGAATTCGTGGGAGTCATCCTCTTCCGTTTCGACATTGAAGCGAGCTAATCTCAAAACGGCGCAAACCGCGTAAAGGGCACCGATGACCCATAAGATGCGGGGATGGAAGTCGCCGCAGAATTGCAGCATCAAGAATGCGGGGGCGACGCCGCAACTGATGGCGTCGCAAAGACTGTCTAGCTCGGCACCGAAGTCGCTGGTTTGATTGGTCAAGCGAGCCGCGTGACCGTCGAGCATGTCGAAGATCATTGCGACGTAAATGAAGATCGCGGCGATGAATAGCGGGTCCGTGCCCTCGGTCGATTCTGGTCCGACTTTGGCGGCGAACGTTAATGCCGCGAATCCGCAGGCGGCGTTGCCAAGCGTTAACAGCGTTGGCAGCACGGCGATCATTTTTTCTCGACGACTCATAATTTCTTTCCTTGTTGGACAAGGATTACGGATTTTTAGAACACTAATTTGAAATAATTATTCAGTAGTGGAATTTGTTCTGAAATAGATCGTTTAACCCGTAGCCGCAGGCGAGGATTGATCTAGGATGTCCGCGCCTACGGCTACGGGTTAAACGAGTAAAAACGGACGAGTTACCTGCTGAAATTAGTGGTAATTAGCGTTGATTAGTGTTTCCAATCTTCAACCAGAGTACACGAATGACGAGCAGACCGCACGTCTAAAGAATTTGGTTTTGTTCTTATGGTTTGTCACTGTACCGAGCCATCACGCAGCGGCCGGCTTTCACGTTTTGGCCTTCTTTGACTTCGATGGTTAACCCGTCTTCCTTAGGGATCACAAGCTCGGTCCGCGAGCCAAACTTGATCATGCCGACTTGGTCGCCTCGGCCTATTTCGTCGCCTGGCTTCAGCCAGCAAACGATGCGTCGAGCGATCGCGCCGGTGATTTGTCGGACGATCATGCGTCGATGGCCGGGTTCTGTCGACTCGATGCGGATGGCGAGTTGCTCGTTCTCTCGCACGGATTCCGGACGCAACGCGTTCAGCATTTTGCCCTTCTTGTATCGCAGTCCGATGACTCTTGCCGCCACCGGTGTTCGGTTGATATGCACGTTGAAGATCGACAGAAAGATGCCGATGTTGACGGCCGGGCCGCCGATGAACTCGTCGTGTTCGATATCTTCGATGGTGACGACTTTGCCGTCCGCCGGGGAGATCACAAGGCCGGGCTCTGTGGGGATGGGGCGATTGGGATCGCGGAAGAACCACACAATCAACGAGCCAATTACCGCCAACGTCGCCACGCCCAGCCAGACGAAGATGTTGCCCGGCAACTTCGTCAGGGCCAACGCTGTCAGTCCGGCCGCGCCGCCGAAGCAGGCGGCGATCGACAACAATAGTTCGGCCATGCCGACTCGCGCGAAGGGCAAGCGGTCTCGCCAAGTGAATGGATCGTCTTTTTCGTCCCACCAGTAACCGTCTTGGTTGCGGTAGAACTTGACGTCTCTTGGGTCGAGCACTTCGTGAGGGCACGCGTTTTTCTCGCCGTGGCGAGATTCCTGCATGCGGGCGACATAGGACTTGCGGAACGTTTTTAGGTACCAGCGTCGAATGTGGCCCCATGCCAGCTCGAGCTTGATGACGACACCGCCGCCAGGTTGGATGCACGTGAGCTGCGGGTCCATCGGCTCGAGCTCAAGGCGGCCTTGTTCACTTTCGTCGTTGTTTTCCGTTTCGGTGGCCACGTTTTATCAATGCTCTCTTGAGGCTGTTATCAATGGTGAAGGGAAAATCTTACGGGATTCGAGCGGGATTCGAAACGCAGTGAAAGAATCGATGTTTCTGCTGACGGCGTTGTTCGTCAGCAGTCATCACTGAACAGCAAGCATGCTAACGAAAGTCACTGTTGAGAATAGAATTGCTGCCCCAAAGCACACACCCAAACGCATTCCAGGATCGAAGCACTTTGACTGCTTCAGTGTCAAGACGGCAAACGATCCTAGGGTCAGGTTGCCAAGTGGGCTAATGATCACGGCAGAAATGAGAGCGCCCATGCGTTTATCCACAAAGATGGGGATGATTAGACACACATTCAACAGAATGAAGACGATGCCCATTCTTATCGTCATTTCACGTTCATGATCGCTCATCGTTGGGCTCATAAATGGTTCGATTTTTTCTCGCGCGGTTGCAGTAGGCTCGCATCAAACTTGGACGAAGTCGACAAAGTAGAGGCTTGAAAGTGTCACTGCTGCAAACAGTATTGCCGCTCCAACGCAAAGACCGAAGCGAAACAGCGGACCAAAACACCTCGATTTTCGATTCGACATGATGAACATCGAAAAGCCGCCGAGGACCAGATTGGCGATCGGGTTCGCTATGAAGCCGACGACCATCGGCGTGAATCCTTCGGCCGTCAGGATGAGAACGGTCAGGAAGATATTGGCCAAGACGAAGATCAAGCCAAGCGTTTTCACCATTTGACGTTCGTCTGGTTTGATCGTTGTGCTCATTGAGTGGCTCGCGTGCTTTCTGTGTTCGTTGTTCTTAGAGGCGCAAGTGGTTGGTGAATGTAACGCACCCGTTGTCCGATCAGGAATTTATTTCTTTGCGACCTTCTGTTCGATATCAGGCCCCATGATAACCCGATGGGTGTTGCGCTTTTTGATCGAAAACGTTGGATTCTTCTGCTATTTCAGCATGATCTCGCCATAGTAACCCGATGCGTCAGCGAGGGATTGGTCACACGCACTCGCAAACAATACACCTTATTTACAAGTACGTGTGACCAATCCCTCGCTCACGCGTCGGGTTACTTTGTCGGCTTCGCTGCTCAGGACAACGACGTCGGAGTGGGATGCGATGCCGGAGCGGCGCTGCGCTTGATCCGGCCTACTTTTCTGGTCGCATCTGGCGCGCTCAGAACAGGCCGGGTGAAGACGCTTTCTCGGAAACTTGCGGGAATCCACGTTATGGGGCGTCGTTCAGATGGTGACGCGAGACGGCGAACAGCAACAAAACACGCTCGAGACCGTCAACAAAATCACTCACCAGCAATCATCAAACCGAGGCAGCTCGATGGATTTGATTGGACTTGTAAAGGACTCGTTCGAAGCCGTTGTTCAAGAAGTGGAAAGCGCCTACCAACGCGGGTCGAGCGAAACGCAGCAGCATAACGGCGAATCGAAAGATTCTTCGAAACATAATTCAACGCAAACGGTGGAAGGTGCGGTTGGGGAAGATGACGCCGCCGCCAGTGTTCAGCAAGAGGAAGGGACAGACATGCTTGACGGCGGTCAAACGCAGGAAACCAGCACTTTGACGGTTGTTGATGAGACGACATCGAACAACGGCGAGTCGGCCGAAGCCGCTGACTTGCAACAGCAGTTTCACTTGTTGGCCGACGTCATGCAGCAAGCGGCCTCGCAACTTTCATCGGCCGCCGACAACGGCTCTTTCGAATCTGACAACGATGCCACCGCTAAGTCGCTCGACGACCTGCGGCAAGAGCACGCGGATATGCGGAAAGAACAAGCCGACATGCGAAAGCTGTTCGAGTCCCGTATTCACTCGGACGAAGTTCAATCCCGCACGCTTGAGCGACTGCACGGCGAGTTGCAAGAAAGCCGCAAGCAAATTCAACGAGCCGAGATGGCTCCGCTGCTCAAAGACATCATCTTCTGCCACGACTTCGTGACTCGCGAGTTCGAGCGTGAAGGCGAAGTCGATTTCCGCAAGGGCATGGAAATGATGGAGCAAATGCTGTTGGACGTCTTGTTCAAGTACGACGTCGAACCGTTCCGCAGCGAGTCCGACGAATTCGACCGCAGCAACCAGCAGTGCGTCAAAACTGAAGCCACGGACGACGAGGCGCAAGACCGCCGCATCGCCACTCGCGGGCTTACTGGATTCCGTGGTGAAGATCGAATTATCCGCCGAGAACAAGTCACGGTGCTTCGCTACCGGGCTAGCTAATAACCACGACGGGTGGCTGGGGTCGAGTCTTCGAGCCCCAGAGGTTGTTGCTGGGGGCTCGAAGACTCGACCCCAGCCACCCAAGACCAAACAAAGCCTCGATCACAAAGAGAGCAATCCAAAGGGAAGATAAAATGGCCGACTTAACACGCGTTTTTGGAATCGATCTTGGAACGACTTACTCCGCCGTAGCTCACATCGACGAGTTCGACCGACCGACGGTTGTCCCCAACGACATCAACGAGCCGACAACTCCATCGGCCGTTTACTTCGAAAACGAAGACAACGTCGTCGTTGGCATCGAAGCCAAGAACATGGCAGAAATTGAACCTGAAAACGTGGTGCAATTCGTTAAGCGTTTCATGGGTCGCCGCGATGAATTCTTGTTCGAGCATGAAGAGCGACAGTACGAGCCCGAAGAAATCTCGGCCATCGTCTTGAAGGGCCTTGCCGAGAAAGCTCAACAAACGCTCGACGACGAGATCACCGACGTCGTGATTACCGTGCCAGCTTACTTTGATGAAGCCCAACGCGTGGCCACTCGCAACGCGGGCACGATGGCTGGCCTCAATGTCTTGGACATCGTTAACGAGCCCATCGCGGCTGCATTCTCTTACGGCGTGCAAAACAAAGAAGTGGACGAAACGATTCTGGTCTACGATTTGGGCGGCGGAACTTTCGACGTGTCGGTCATCCGAGTCGACCAAGACGGCGTCCGCATTTTGGTCACCGGTGGCAACCACGAACTGGGTGGCAAGGACTGGGACGATCGCGTGATCAATTGGCTGGCCACGGCATTCGAAGAGGAAAACGGCGTCAACCCGCTGACCGACCCGCATGCTCACCAAGAGTTGCGAATGAAAGCCGAAGCCGTCAAGAAACGCTTAAGCCAAAAGATGAAGGACCCGTTCACATTCTCGTTCGCCGGCAACCACAGTCGCATCGAGGTCACTCGCGAGAAGTTCGAAGAAATCAGCGCCGACTTGCTGGACCAAACCATTCAAGTCACCCGTGAAACGTTGGCCGAGCTAAAAGAGAAAGTCGGCGACGACTCGATCGACCGCATTTTGCTCGTCGGCGGTTCCAGCTTGATGCCGATGGTCAAGGAACGCATCGACGCCGAATTCGAAATCGAATCGCAAATTCACGATCCCGCCGAGTGCGTCGCCAAGGGTGCGGCCGTGTGGGCTGTGAAGGCTCGCATCGACAATCTTGCCGAGTCCGTTGGCTACGACACGTCGACCGGTGAAGGCGATCAAGAGGCGTTCAACGAAGCACTGGAATCGGAAATGGACGACCTGTCCGTTCGAGACCGCGAGTTCTATCTTGGCCTGCCTGGCAAGACCGGCGGCAACGTATCCTCGCACACCTACGGATTGCTCGCCTGGGATCAAGGCATGGAAATCGTCGTGCCGCTGATCAATCGAAACACCGAGATTCCTTACCAACACGAATCGCCTCCAGGCCAATTCGGAACGGCCGAGGACAATCAGTCGACCATCGAAATCGTGATGATGGAAGCCGACGGCGACTCGCTCGATCCCGATGATTGCAAGGAAATCGGTCGCGGCACGGTTGAGCTGCCGCCGGGAATCCCACGCGGATCAGAAGTTGAAATCCGCTTCAACTACGCCAGCGACGGAACCATGACTTTGTCGGCTCGCGAGGTTTCCTCGAACAGCGAATGCGAAGTCAAGATCGTCCGCACCGGCATCATGGACCCCGACCAAGTCAAAGCTGCCGGCAATCGCCTGTCGGTCATGGTGGCTGGGTAGACCACAGGGTGAACCATAGGGGCGAGACGTTGTCTCGCCCCTATGGTAACCCGACGCGTGAGCGAGGGATTGGTCACACCTACTCGCAAGCAAGACGCTTTGCCTTGAACACGTTTGACCAATCCCTCGCTCACGCGTCGGGTTATCTCTTGTCTCTAGACTCTTGCCCCTTGACCAACAATGTCCAAATTCGACGCCAGTATCGATTACCTAGAAATGCTCGAACTCGATCTCTCCGAGGGATCGAAGCCTGGCGTCGAGCAATTGCGGCAAGCGATTCGCGACAAACGCAAACAGTGGACGGCTGAAGCAGTCAACCCGCTCTATCAGCAGAAAGCTCGCCAAAATCTGGACTTGATTCGCGGCTTCGAAAAGGTGCTCAGCCGCCCCGAAGCCCTGAAAGATTACTTGAAACAACTGTCGCTTCTGCACTCTCAACGCCGCCAGGAACAAGAGCGAGAACTCGGAAATCTGATCCGAGCCGCTGTGGCAAGCCGCGGCTACATGACAACTCGCCAGCGTGAGATGCTGATCGAACAGGTCGCCGGAGAAAACGTTTCAGAGAGCTTGGTCGACAAAGTTATCGAGCGTCTCGACGTCGAAATCCGCACACCGGATCGACTCGCCACGGGAGCTCCCGAGTTGCCGTACGAATCGCCAGCGTTGGATAAAACCATCTTGGCTCAAGTCGGCAACTGGCTGAAGCTGCTCGAGGTCGCATCGTTTTACGAGTTGTTGGATCTTCCCGTTTACGCACCGCTGGCAACGATTCGTTCGCAAGCGGAAATGCAGTTCACACGTTGGTCGAAGGTCTTGCCCAAGACGACCGAAGTGGTCGCGTGGGAGAAGAGCTTGCAGGCGTGCCTCACTTGGCTCAAAGATAACGAATCGCGCGAACAATACAATCGGGCGCTGTTCAATGATCGCATCGATCGCTTCGTCAAGCGTATCGACCTATTGCTGGCGGCCGGGCAGATGACGCGCGATGATCAGATCGAGTTGACGCGGATCGGCACGCGTGAGTTTGGTTTGTCCGCGTCAGCCGTCAGCAAGTGCATTCAAGCTCGCGTCGTGGCGTTGGGCATTCCGCTGGACCGCCCCGTCACCGTGACCGTCCAAATGCGAGGCCAGCAGCAATGCATGCGTTGCTATTCTTGGAGCCCGCGGCAAAATCACCGCTGCTGGAACTGTGGCGGCGCGATGGTCAAACGTTGTGCCAACCCGTTTTGCCGAAAGCGAGTTAGCAGTGGATCACGAGTTTGCGAAAGTTGTGATTTGCGAACTGCCCACGGCAAGCGTTTCGCCACATTGATCAGCATGGGAGACGCCGCTCTTCGCCGAGCCGACTGGGAGACAGCGATCCCCGCATACCGAAGCGCACGCCGCGTTCACTCGGCCGAACAACTCCACGCGAAACTTGGCCAAGCTAGCCGCATTCGCAAGCTGCTCTCTCGAACACAGGAACATCTTGGCAAGAACGCACTATCAGCCGCGCGCGAAGCGATTTCCGAGCTAATACAACTTGCCCCAGAAATGGACGTGAACGGCATCCCGTCGCTCGAGGAAATCAGTGCTCAACTGAGACGATTGACGGTGCACTGCCAGAACATCCAACGCCTCGACGATCCGCTCGAAGCCGCCGACATGTGGTCGCGGATGCTGGAAAAGTGGAGCGATTGCAACACCGCCTATCACAACTTGCGCTGTCTCTGCGAATCTCTGGCAAGAGACGGAGAGGCCGCCGAAGCCCTGAAGTACGCTCGCAAACTGCTAACCATCAAACCGCAAGACGACACCCTACGCCGCTGGACTGTCAAAGTGCAGCAATGGCAATCTCAGCACGAGGGTGAATCGCACGACACTCATCTCTCCGCCGAACACGAAGCCGTGCAACCGGCAACGAACGGCCAGAATGGTCACCGCAACGGAGCGAACGGGCATCGCAATGGCAACAAATCCAATGGCCACGCAGTGCATCGCCGATTCGCTTACGGCGGATAAAGTAGCCATTACTCTCCGAGTGATGAGCCCGCTCTATAGTGTTATTTGCTCCTTTGACGCCCATCCACTGGGTTTACTCCAGACAAGAACTGTACTGGTTTATTGAGCTTGATCCAGAAAGCTCATCACTCGGAGAGTGATGGCTACTTAGCTGGCCATTTCCAAGTGGCTGAACCAGCGTTTTTGGATGGCGTTTCCGACGGCTGTGACCACGGCGAAGATCAATACGCCAAGCATTGTTGACGTCAAGACGGATGCGAACAGCTTGTCCGTCTTCAGTTGGTCGCTTGTCAGCAAAATCAGGTATCCAAGTCCAAGTTGACTTTCGTAGCCACTGAAGAACTCGCCAACGATGGCGCCGATAACGGCCAGGCCGCTGGATGTTTTTGCACCGGCAATGACGTCGGGAATCGCATTGGGAAGACGCAACTTGGTCAACGTTTGGATGCGGCCCGCGTTGTAAAGTTCGAACAACTCGATCGATGACTTGTCGATGCTCAGCAGTCCTTTCGTCGTCGACGTGATCACGGGGAACAGACTGATGATCATCGAGACAATCACAACGCTGTGAAAGCCATTGCCAAACCAAGTATTGATCAGCGGCGCGATGGCGATCATGGGCACGGTTTGCAAGAAGATCGCGTACGGATAACAGCTACTGCGAATCCAGGCCGATTGAGAAAACGCGAACGCGATCAAAACTCCCGCGGTCATGCTGGCTGCGAACCCGCAAACAGCGGCCGCTCCCGTTAACGCGAACGCACGCATCAGTTCGCCCGCGTATTCAGACGCCGATTGATAAACGGCCAGCGGGCTTGGCAAAAGAAAAGGGCGAATGCCAAAACCCCAAACCACGAGGCTCCACACAACCACCAAAACACCGAACACGATCAAAGGTGGAAGAATGCGTTTGAGAGCTACGGAAAGGATTTGCGGCATCCTTGATTCCATTGCCTCGCAGTCGTTTAACCCGTAGCCGCGGGCGAGGCTGTCTGATCCTCGCCCGCGGCTACGGGTTAAACGACGTGTTGGTGTTACAAGCTGGACCGACCTATTGCTTCGTGATTGTCTCGTCCAGGTTCAAGATCAGATTGGCAATTGTGCCATAAGCGGCCAACTCGATTGGGTCGAGTTTCTCGTCTGCTTTACGTTCACCTTGCTTGATGAAATTCGTGGCGGCTTCGGCGTTCTTAGCAAAGCGTTCGCGTTGGTAATCGAGGCCTCGCTGCAGAATCCCAAGTTCTCGATCAGTTGGCTCTCGCGACGTTACCCAGCGAAACGCCATCGTCAATCGCGTGGCTGGTGTTTTTGCGGCTTTCATGACTCGCTCGGCCAGCACTCGGGCCGCTTCGACATAAGTTACATCGTTCATCAAGTTCAGAGCTTGCAGCGGTGTGTTGGTTCGCGTAGGTCGAACAACACAAGTCTCGCGGGTTGAGGCATCAAAGG
>PBMZ01000014.1 GCA_002722955.1 Planctomycetaceae bacterium
ACCTTGCGAACGGCTTCCAGCTTGAATTCCCGAGAAAAAGTTCGACGCTTGCTCATAGTTCCTCTCCTGTCAGACTATCATGACATAAGGAGATTCACTCTCCACCAATCTTGGGTAAGGCCAGAGAACACGTGTGAGCGTCCCTCGCTCACGCGTCAGGTTACTATAAACTGCTCGTCTAAAGAAAAACCAAAATTCTTGAGCACACCCGCCGCCACACAAGAGTGGCTTCCGGCTTTTCAACGTCACGGCCTTCGTTTACGCTCTCTTGATCTATTTTGGTCTCGTGGTGACTGTGCTCAATGAGCAGACACAGTACCAGAGGTTATATCATGATCAAGTCCTTGTCTTACGCCGTGATTTGTTGCTTACTAGTCATCGGCTGCGCTCCTCAAGCCAATAATACGCCTCCAACGAATACGGCTTCCGCAAAACCCAAGGCTATTGATTGGCAAGAGTTCTTAAGGGACTGGAAATCGGTCGACAAGTCAGGACGGCTCGCCATCGTCGAGGATGTGAATCCAGGCATCCTGATGCATGTTGGGAATCAGCTAAACGGCAAGACCGCCGACGAAATCAAAACCTTCTTTGGCGAACCGGACAACATCAAGAAAGAACGACTGACAGGCACTGAAACGTTTCAATACTACATGGGCTCAACCGACGAAAAGACGAATTTCAAGGAACGCGATATCTTGTCTTTCGGCGTCGACAAGAACGGCAACGTCAAAGGCATGTCGACGCAACTGAAGAAGATTCACGGCAATTGATTAGCTTTCACTCTTGAACGTGAAGCAATACGAACGATCACGTACGGGCTTCCCCCGATTGGCAAACTGGCCTTGATTTGTCAATCTAGACAATTAGCGCTCGCTGTGTTGCTTCATTGGTAACAAACTTTGACAACTTCGCGTGTTTGTACTTGCCATGACAGCACAGTTACATTGACATCGTAAGAGCACTGCTTCTAATACTTTCGGGCCAAATTCAATGCCAGTGACGGTCGACCAATTCCTGGAGTCGCTCAGCCATGCCGGCTTGTTAAGCTCGAAGGATTTGCGTTCCTTCGAATCCTTAGACGCAACGGAACGGGGGATCGACGCGGGAGAGTTTGCGGCTCGGTTGGTCAACGACAACAAGCTGACGGAATTGCAAGCACTTGCCGTTTACGACGGTAAAGCATCACGGTTGATGTTTGGTGAATACGTCATCAGCGAGAAAATCGGCCACGGGGCGATGGGGCAAGTCTACAAAGCCTACCATCGCCGGTTAGGTCGACCGGTGGCCCTCAATCTGCTCAGGTCGAGCCGGAAGCACTCTTGGATGGCACAGCGTCGCTTTCGTCGAGAAGTTCAAGCGTGCATCCAACTCGAACATCCCAACGTGATATCGACATACGACGCTGGAGAGGCTCACGGCCATTTGTATTTGGTCATGCAGCTCGTCGAAGGGATGGACTTGGTCGAGTACCTTAAGAAGTTCCATCCGGTTCCTGTGCCCGAGGCCTTGAATTTAACGCTGCAAATCGCCAACGGCCTTCGTTATGTCCATCAAAGCCAACTTATCCACCGCGACATCAAACCGAACAATCTGCTGATTGACGCACACGGAGTCATTCGCATCTTGGATATGGGCCTGATCCGCTGGTCGGATCGAAAGCGAACCGATGGCAAGCACCGCGGTCGTTTGACCGGGCCTGGGCAGTTTCTGGGCACTCTGCAATTTATGGCTCCCGAGCAAGCGTCCAATCCAGCGCTCACCGATCAGAGAGCAAACATTTATTCGCTGGGAATCACGTTGTACTACTTGCTCACTGGGCAAGTTCCGTATGCCGACGAAATCATCTCAGAAGTGCTTTTGACAAATCACGATGTTCCAACTCCTTCGCTTTGTATGCAGCGTGACGATGTCCCGATGGCTCTGGATGCGATCTTCCAGAAGATGATCGCTCGGAAAGCTGACTATCGGTTTTCTTCGATGGACGATGTCATCAAAGCAATCGACGAATTGCGACTCGCCTCCTCGCGCGTGTCGGTTCCGGTGAATCAGTCGATGGTGACTTACCAAGCATCGTTTTCGGAATTGCCAAAGCGATTGAAGTCCATCTCGGATTGCAGCGATTTTGAAATCGAAAAAGAGCTGGAATCACCCCGCAATCGAGACACCAACGACGAAACCGAATTGGGCGAGTTCGCCAAGCCGTTGGAGTTGGAATCCGTCGACTGTGAAGTTGCCGAACAAATGCAGATTCCCACAGCCGTCGCTAGCCCAACTTATGAAACTGTGCCACAGACGTTGGATTTCGAGGAAATCCCAGCGACGTCATCATCGTGGTTGCCATTGGTTTACGTCGGCGGTGGAGTGATCGGGGTGATAGCTCTAGCCGCGGCTGCGATGACTTTGTTCTAATGCTTTGATGTCCGACGCAAAACCCATCTCGAACCGGCGCGAGTTCCTCACCGGCGGCAGTCTGCAAAAGGAAGCTGCTCAGATCGGCGAGAGATTCGCCGACGAACTCGGCCAAGATTCCGGACAGGCTGATCTGAGCACATCCGAAACGCTGCGGCTTTCAACAACGGCGATGGCTTGCGAGTTCGCCGTCATCTTGAACCTGATTCCCAGTGCAGGCGAGACGATCGAGGCCACCCAACGAATGGATCTAGTGTCCGAGGTGCTCGACTCTGTCCACGCACTGGAGTCACAGATGTCTGTGTATCGCGACGATAGCGAACTCTCGGCAATGAACAGAACCGCGTACGAGAACGATGTTTGCGTCGAGTCGAGACTGCACGATCTACTTAAAGTGGCGGAGAGAATTTGTGCCGAGACCAACGGCGGCTTCGACCCGACAGCTCGGCCACTGGTCGCGTTATGGCGCTCTTGCCGACAAGAATCGCGAGTTCCCTTGCAGCAAGAGATTGACGAGGCGTTGTCGAAGACGGGAATCGAGAAAGTGCAACTTGGCGTCGATGAAACAACGGTTCGCTTCCAACATCCCAACGTCGAGTTCGATCTCGGAGGTATTGGCAAGGGCTACGCATTGGATCGCATGGGCGAATCACTTCTGACCGGTGGCGTCTCGGACTGGATGATCCATGGTGGCCACAGCAGCATTCTGGCTCATGGCGACCACAATGGTTTAGGTGGCTGGCCAGTTGGGATTCGCAACCCGCTGTTTCCGGCCGAGCGATGGGCTTCGGTCATTTTGCGTGACGAGGCGCTTTCGAGTAGCGGATCGGGCGTTCAATTCTTTCGCCACGGTGGAAAGCGGTACGGCCACATTCTGGATCCGCGAAGGGGTTGGCCGGTTGACGACATTCTGTCCGTGACGGTGATCGCGCCGACGGCCGCCGAAGCAGATGCACTTTCGACGGCATTTTTCGTCGTAGGACTCGAAAATGCTCGAGAATATTGCGATAATCATCCCCAAGTTCGTGCCATCGTGATTCCAAAACCACCACATGGTCGGACTCTCCAACCGCACGTCATCGGTGTCGATCCCGACGCTTTGATTTTCCTGCCTGAGAGCCTTTCCCAAGACAGCTAGGCGATCGTCGAGCAACGCTTCACGCCAAACTGAAACGTTTTGGAAAGTGAAAAACTGGCAACAATGCCACGGCGGACGCTGGTTAAAGCTTTGACGTGCTCACCCGTGAATAGAATATCGAGGTAACAACTGTGTCCGAATTACGGCGAGTTTCCGTGGTCGCCTGCGTACTGATCGTGTTGCTACGAGTCTCGATCGGATGGCAATTCCTCTACGAGGGGCTTTGGAAGCTAAACACTCAAAGCACTGCCAACCCGTGGACAGCCGAAGGCTACCTGAAGAATGCTCAAGGGCCGTTCCGTGATTCTTTCCGCGCCATGACCGGCGACCCTGATGACATGAACTGGCTCAGCTCAGAGAAAGTCTCGGCTCGCTGGGACGATTGGTCGGCTCGATTCTCTCATCACTACGGCTTGGACGACAAGCAAAAGCGCCGGCTCAGCGAAATGCTCAACGGCGTCAGCAAGTTTTATCAACCACTAGCCGCGCTACCCGAAGGTGTCGAGTTCCGTGGTTCAATCGGCAAGGCAATCAAATACAACGCGGAACGCAAACGCCTTGAGGTTGATGGGAAATGGCACTTCACGCCGAGAGAACGTGATCGGCTTCTCAAAATGGCAACGGTCATCGATGCGACCGAATACGAAGATCTGAGCGACGCCGATAAGGCCAAGAACAAGATCGCCGCTGACTTCCACAAAGCCGTCGGTGCGATGTATGTCCGCCAGTCACGTCCCGCCAACGCATCTCGCAGTGGAATCTCGTTCAAAGAGCGGCTGGTCGGCATGCTCAAAGGAGACCCCGAGAAAGCAGGCTCTGTCTTTCCGGAACACAAAGAAACCATCGACTACAAACGACTCGGCGACATCGAACGCTATCAATCAGAATTGGCTCGTTTCAACGCCAATCGCGCGAAGGCTCAGCAGGCCTTCCAATACGACCATCTCGACAAACAATATCGCGATTTGATGGCCCTGAAAAGCAGCGTGATTGGCCCTGTCAAGTCGCTGGAAAAAGAGCTCGAGAGTGAAGCCAACAAGATCCTTAACCAAGACCAATTCGCCCTGGGGCCTGTCAAGAAAGCTCCTCAACCGATCGACAACATCAACAAAATGACGATCTGGTCGCTGGTGATTCTTGGCGTTTTCCTGATCGCAGGACTGTTCACGCGGCTTTCCGCCGTCGCTGGCGCCGGAATGCTGATGATGTTTTATTTCGCCATGCCACCTTGGCCCGGAGTTCCGGAAGCTCCAGGACCAGAGCACAGCTTTATCGTCAACAAAAACGTGATCGAGGCTATCGCTCTGTTAGCCATCGCGGCAATGCCGACAGGTCGAATGCTTGGCCTGGACGCGTTGATCCGGCGATTCGTCTTGCGTCAGAAGGTTGATTGAGTTTTCATATTTTCATCAAGAATTTGTCTTCATCCAGGAGGCGTTCAGCTTCCAACGATGCAATAGTCATAAAGCGAGGTTATCGCCATGCAACTCACTCCAGAACAAGTTCAAACAGGTAGCGACAACTTTAACGAAGCCGTTGGGTACACTCGGCGTTCCTTTCTGAAGGGCACGGTCGCGTCGGCGGGTGGACTTGGGGCAACATACTTTGGCTACGACAAGCTCAAAGGCGATCCCGTCCGCTTCGGTTTCATTGGCACGGGCGATGAAGGCAGCGTGCTGTTAAATGAGCACCCACCAGAATACATGGACATCGTCGCAGTTGCCGATTTGCGGCCCACGAACCGACGCCGCGCGTTGGAAGGTGACGGCAACGACGTTCGCCAAGGGCTGATCCGAAAACTTGGCAACCAAAAGGCACAAAGCATTAAGTTGTATGCCAACCACAAAGAACTTCTGGCCGATCCCAATGTCGAAGCGGTTGTGATTGCTGTTCCGCTGAGCCAACACGCACCACTCGCAATCGAAGCGATGAAGGCCGGCAAGCACGTCTTGACCGAGAAGTTGATGGCGCACTCGATCAGCCAGTGCAAAGAAATGATTCAAGTAGCCAAAGAGACGAACAAACTTTTGGCGGTTGGCCATCAACGTCACTACAGCGTGCTTTACGACAATGCGAACTCAGTAGTTCGGTCGGGATTGTTGGGTGATATCAAGCACATCCGTGCCCAATGGCACCGAAACAACAGTTTTCCCGGCCGCGATAGCTGGCGAAAAACGATCAAAGATGATGACGCCAAAGCTTTGAAGGGCAAGGTCCAAGAATTTGGTTACAACTCGATGGACCACTTGGTCAACTGGCGATTGTACAACGAAACCGGTGGTGGCTTGATGGCCGAACTGGGCAGCCACCAATTGGATGCTTGCAGTATTTTCCTTGGCAAAGTGCATCCGATCGCGGTGCAAGGTTTCGGCGGTCGCAACTTCTACGGCGTCAAAGGCGTCGGCTCAATGGACAAACAGTCTGATGACCGAGAGATCGACGATCACGTGTATGTGACTTTCGAGTTTCCTGGACTTCACTATCAGGACGATCCCAACGACGTCGTCGTTGTAACCTATTCGTCGCTCAACACAAATCGGTTGGAGCCGTACGGCGAGCAAGTCTTCGGCAGCCGTGGCACGATGATCGTGCGCCAAGAGCAGGAAGCTTTACTCTACAAGGAAGCCAGCCCCAGCACTGGACCGGGTGGCTTGGAGCAACGCTTGCACATCATCAGCGGCAAGGGCGGCCCGGTTATGGATGCCAGCGAGAGCTTAGCACCGTCGACTCAGGCGGCTACCGCAGCCTCGACAATCGAAAAGATCAGTCGCGGTTACACGGAAGAGATGGAGCACTTCTGCCACTGCGTACGAACCAATAACTTCGACACGCCACAAAACGGCGGACTTCGCTGCAATGGTACGGTCGCTATGGCCGACGCGATCATGGCTCTGACGTCCAACTTGGCGATGAGATACAAGCGGCGGATCGAGTTCAAAGACGAATGGTTCGACCCGACAAACCCAGCCACGCCAGAAGAGGACGTGAAGGCATAATTGGGGCGAATCATCGTAGGACGGACTTATAGTCCGTCAGCAGCGGGACGGACTATAAGTCCGTCCTACGGTCAAACGACTTGCACAGACTTTTCGCCTGCACAGACTTCGCCAATGACTCGTGAAGCAATGCGGTGCTCGGCCAATTGACGCTGGATGCTGTCTGCGAAGAACGGATTCACGATCAGCGTGTAGCCGATACCCATGTTGAATACTCGGAACATTTCCGAGGCCTCGACACCGCCGAGTTGCATCAGCCAATCAAACGTTGCCGGCAGCTCCCATGTGCTGCGATCGATGGTGACGCTGCAGTTGTCAGGAAGAATCCGATCGATGTTCTCTTCCAATCCGCCGCCCGTGATATGAGCCATTCCGCGGATCACCGATTTTGCACGGTAATGTCGTAGCAAATCCGATATGGCGCGAGCATAAATCATTGTTGGCTCGAGCAGCACGTCGGCAACCGTTTGTTCAAGCTCAGGGATCGCCGAATCAATATCGAGTGCCGCGATCTCGAACACGATTTTGCGGATTAGGCTGTAGCCGTTTGAGTGAAACCCGCTGGAATCCAAGCCGAGAATCACGTCACCAGGACGAATCGTTTTGGTCCCATCGATAATCTTCTTCCGCTCAACAACGCCGACGCTGAAACCGGCCATGTCAAAGTCGCCGGCTCGGTAGAGGCCGGGCATAATTGCCGTTTCCCCGCCCAACAGCGCCATGTCGGATTGCATGCAGCCTTCGCTGATGCCTTCAACCAACTGAGCGATCAGTTCAGGATCGTCCTTGGCCAGTGCCAAGTAATCCAAAAAGAACAACGGCTCGGCCCCTAAGCACAAGCAATCGTTGACGCACATCGCGACCAAATCGATGCCGATCGTATTATATTTTCCGGCAGCGATTGCGACGTTGATCTTCGTGCCGACGCCGTCAGTCCCGGAAACCAACACGGGATCGCGATAATTCTTGGCAAACAATCGGCTGTTGTAATCGAGCCGAAACATGCCCGCAAAACCTCCGGGATTCTCCATCACCCGAGGAGTATGTGTCCGCCGCATCATTCGCGGCAACTTTTGCATGGCCTGCTGGTAAAGATCTAAGTCAACGCCAGCGGATTTGTATGTGACTTCAGCCATCGAAAATGGTCTCACGAGAGGATAGGCAACATCCACGAACAGTTTAGTCTTTTGCCTGCAACATTTTCCATTCGCATTGTTCGAATTCGTGATTGCAGTTGCCAGAAGCCCGGCTTTTGGCAAAAGCCGGGCTTCTTTTACCAAGAATCACGGAATCGCTTCACCAACCTTCGGCCCGGCCACGCGAACGTCGCCTTGTCGTTTCGTCACTCCAAGCCCATCGAAATACTCGCACATCGGTACGGAAAACTTACGGCTAACGCCCCAGATTTCCCGCAACTCGCTGATTGTCAGCCCGTCCGAGCCAACGGCCTCTTGAAACTGTGTCCGTGCCGAATCGATCGCCGAGGGAGAAAAGAACAATCCGTCGGCGATTCGCACCAGCACGCCTTCCTCGATGCAGAGACTGATCAGCGTGGTAATGTCGTCGACCTTCATTTCTAGCGATTCCGCCAGATTCTTGGCCGTCGGTGGTGCTAATCCAGCAGCTTCAATCTGCTGAAGTGCCGTGTCCAAGGCGGCTTGTTGTTTCTTCGTCAACTTCACCTGAGCGTCAGCGGGGCTCCAGTTGCTGGCAACGCGAACCAGTAATTTCTGCTTGGCAAGATACGCCAGCATTGCATCCAGTAGCGTTCCCGGAACGAACTCGCGACAAGCCGTCGCAATTGTGTTTCTTGGCAACGAACGCCGCGGCTGTCGCTTTGCGAGCTCTTCGTTGATTGTCCGCAAGATGGATTGTCCCAGCGACGCCACTCGATCGCGATGTAGAGGTATCTTGCGATCACCACTGTGAAGAAGTTGGATGTGGCCGGCTTGTTCCAGCTCGCCCATCAGATCGCTGTAGCGATGAAGCGGCACGCCAGCCCGCCATGCCGCGGACTCACGAGTTGCTTCGTCGTGGCCAAGCAACGCTGACAGTCGAGTAGACTCGTCAGCAGTATCGCGTGGTTCCGCGACGTTGGCGATGTTCTTGACTCGTCGAGTTGCTGCGATGAACGGTTCGACGATCGTACCACCGGCAACAGTGACTGTTGGCGAGAATCGCCGCAGAATGAAGCATTGCCCGTAGGCAACGACACTGGGATCCTTGAGTCTGAGTTCACAATACTCTGTTTCGCCCGGCTTGAGCATCCCGCCTTTGAAAATCACACGAGCCACCGTTTCGGCCGTGCCAGCGTGAAAGGTTAACTCCATCCGATCTTTGATCACCAAGCCGGCACTGCTGAGAGAACGCAGCCGTGCGAGCACTCGATGAGTTGGTTGCAGTATCTCCGGCGTTGTCAGTTCTTGACCACGAGCAATCTCGTCGGCTTTCACGCCTGCGATGTTGACGGCAGTGCGTTGTCTGGCTGATGTGTCATCGACCTGATGGCCATGATTCTGAACACCTCGAACGCGAACTTCTCGACCTTCCGGAAGCAACGATAGAATATCGCCGGCTTGAATACTGCCGGACATCACCGAACCCGTGACGACCGCACCGTGACCTTCCTTGGTGAAGACGCGATCAACCGGCATGCGAAAGTAATCCATGGCCGACGGAATGTGGACTTGCTGAGCAATCTGCGTTATCGCAGCTTTCAACTCGTCGATGCCGTCGCCAGTCTCTGAGGACACTGGAACAATCGGCTGTCCTTCGAGGAAAGTCCCGGCAACCAAATCCTCAAGCTCGGCGGTGACCAGTTCGACGAATTCACTGTCGACTAGATCAGTCTTGGTGATGGCAATGACCCCACTACGCAGGCCTAGCAGGTCCATGATCTCAAGGTGCTCACGAGTCTGCGGCATCACTCCATCGTCAGCGGCAACAACCAGCAACGCGATGTTGACACCCGTCGCGCCAGCAACCATGTTCTTAACAAAACGCTCGTGACCAGG
Organism: Planctomycetaceae bacterium; assembly: GCA_002722955.1. Lineage (GTDB taxonomy): Bacteria > Planctomycetota > Planctomycetia > Planctomycetales > Planctomycetaceae. The sequence goes on from PBMZ01000014.1 coordinate 9,558, forward strand.
GACGTCGACAACCCCGAATTGGATACCTTCCGACTCCCAGTGCGCAAAGCCCAAGTCGATCGAAATACCACGCGCCTTTTCTTCTGGCAAACGATCCGTGTTGATGTTGGTCAATCGGCCAACCAACCGAGTCTTACCATGATCAATATGTCCAGCAGTGCCGATTAAGATGTGTTTCATAAACGGACTTCAAGAGTGTCTCGTCAAAATGACAAATGAAAAATGAAAAACGACTAATTCTTCGGAATCCTCGCCTGCGGCTACGGATTAAACGAAGCTTAAGCTGCGGCTAAACGGCTTCCCCGTTGCGCTCGGCAACGAACACCTTGATCCCCTCAACTTGTCGGTACTCGCCACGCGTTCCACACATTTGACCGTTCTTGAACCAGCCCGTCCAACCCAGGCGAGCCAAATGGGCTGAGTAAAAGACATCGAACTGCTCGGATTGGTCGTCCAAATCAATCCAGAAAGCTTCCATGCGTCGCCATTCACCGCGAGTGCCACAGAAGTCCCCGGCTTCGTGCCAATCGGTATCACCTTTGAATGCTAAATGGGCCTTGTATCGCAGTGAAACTGGCAAGCCATCTTCCGCAAGCCGCAACGAGAAGCCTTGAATCGCCCGCCCATCTTGCTCGCCGCTACAAGCCTGCGGTTGCGGAACCCAGTCCGTGTCACCTTCAAACGCAACGTGGCCTTGCAGTTCGACTTTTACGCTGTCGCTTGGTTCTGGAACGTTGGCCAAGGGAATACCAGAAAGATCGCCGCGTGCGAACCGCTCGACATAAGCTTCCACTCGCTCGTTAAGCGATGAGAGTAGCAACCGTTGGTCTTCGGCGGGCTCACTCTGCACACTGGCCATCTGAGAAAATAAGTCCAGCAACGACACCATTGAATGGCCGACCGACATGTCTGGATGCGCACGAAAGTACTCTTCACACCAGCGAGCCGCTTGATGAAGGGCTTCGTTCGAGTTGAATTCTGGACTGGATGTCATTGAGTGGATGTTTCCGATTGGCAACAAATCGTCTCAAACATTGTAGGGTGTTGCGTGAAATTACTGCAAAGGTGGGGTTTTACCGATCTTGGAATCGTGTTGACAAACGCAACATGCAATTTATCGGAAAACTAAGAAACTCGCATTAAAAACCATTGCGTTAGGTGTCACGGTGGATGGGAATCCATTGTCGCCGAACTTCCGTTTCGGCCGTCGTCCACCATCCTGGAGAAAACGCAATGCGCCTTCTTCCTTGGCTCAATACTCTTCGCTCGAAACTTGCCAAATCGAATTCACGAAGTAAGAACCGCCGAATCACCCGTTCTATTGAACGATTTGAGGACCGGACATTATTAACGGTGTCGGGTTTCTTTCTTGGGGGACAGCTGATTGTTCTCTCGGACGGTGCCGACGACATCACAATTCGGGAAGATTCAACAACGCCCGGGAATCTTGAGGTGTTGGATGATGGAACGGCGATTACGACGTTGCCTCCGATTGATGGGACGAACGTCACATCGATCGTCGTCCGTGGCGGCAACGGAGACAATGCCATCGACCTACAGGGTTTGAATTCGACGCTCCTCGACAACCCGGCTGGTGTCAGCATCTTGGTCGAGGCCGCGGATGGCGATGACAGTATCTTGGGTGCCACTGGTTTGGACGTAAACCTTCGAGGTGAAGACGGTGACGACACGATCACCGCATTCGCTGGCAACGACACGCTCGAAGGCGGCGACGGCGCGGATAGCATTTCGGGCGGTGATGGCAACGACAGCATTACAGGAAACGACGGAAGCGATAATCTAAGTGGCGAAATCGGCCTGGACACGGTCGATGGTGGCGATGGCAACGACGTCATCACCGGTGGCGATGGCAACGACAATCTGCTTGGCGGTACCGGCGAAGATGTGATCAACGGAAACGACGGGGCCGACGACATCGGTGGCGGTGACGGCGACGACACAATCGGCGGAGATGACGGCAACGACACGATCAACGGACGGATCGGAAACGACGTCATCAATGGCAACGATGGCGATGACGTAATCAACGGCAACAGTGGCAATGACGTCCTGAATGGCGACGACGGCAATGACACGGTCAATGGCGGTGCCAACAACGATTTCATGAATGGTGGCGACGGCGACGACTTCATGGCCGGCAACAACGGCAACGACACCATGAATGGCAACGACGGCGACGACCGCATGTTCGGTGGCTCCGGCAATGACTCGATGCTCGGCGAGTTGGGTGACGATGTCATCCGTGGTCAAGCAAACAACGACACGATCTGTGGCGGTGGCGGTGCCGACGACATGACCGGCGGTACTGGCGACGACTTGATTCAATCCATCTGTGTTCCAGCTGTGACGCCCGCTCTTTCAATCAATGACGCTGCTGTCCGCGAAGGCGGGACGGAAGATGTCATCATGGTTATCGACGTCTCCTTCAGTACGTTCGGTCCATTCGCGGGATCGCCTGTTGGTGATGTGAACATGGACGGCAGCGCCAATGATATTCTCGACGCCGAGATTGCGGGTTTCTTGGCCTTGGTCGACGATTTGCGGACGACATCTGGTGACGCAGCTCGTTTGGGGATTGTTGCCTTCGCCGGCACGGGGGTCCAGATTGACGTTGATCCTTCCAGTCCCGGGGTTCAACTGACGACAACTGCCAATGCGGACCTTGACAACAACGGCACGCCGGACATTGACGAGGCCTTGCGATCAATCACGCGGAACACACCGGGTGTTGGATTTGGTACGGACTTTAGTGACGCACTTCAAACAACGATCCAGACGTTTACAACGTTGGGCACGCCGCCGCAGGGTGGAACGATGGTCTTTATCTCTGATGGTCAGAGTTTCTCTGACCCGTCGGCTGAAGTGGCGACGCTTAACGGTTTGGGCATTGATTTGCGAGCCTTTGGCGCCGGCACTGGTGCAACTCTTTTCCAACTTCAAGTAATCGATCCGAATGCACAAATCTTTACAACCACGGACGAGTTGTTGGCGGGCCTTCAAGGTATCGTGACGGTTTCTGCGTCCCAGATGACGTTTACGGTCACATTGGATCAACCCAGCCCCGTGCCTGTCATGGTCAACTTCAGTACAAGCAACGGAACAGCGACCGCTGGCAGTGACTACGACGGACAATCAGGAGTGTTGACGTTCGTTGGCGGCCAAACGGCCCAAACGATCGTCATCGACATTATTGGCGATGGTTTCAGCGAACCGGATGAGGCGGTCGTTGTCACCCTGTCGAATAACGTCAACGCGGACATCGTTGACGGAATCGGTATCGGGACAATCATCGACACGACAGGCACAGGCTCGAACTTGCCAGTGATCAGCATCGATGATCCATCGATCGTCGAGGGAAATGCTGGCACGATGAACTTGGACTTCAGTGTTGTCCTGTCCAACACAGTCACCAGCGACATCATGGTCGACTTCATTGCATCCGATGGAACCGCCGAAGCTGGCTTGGACTACACGGCGACGATGGGGACGTTAACGATTCCTGCCGGCGCGGGCACAGGCACGATTAGCGTACCGATTATCGGTGACATGTTGGATGAATTTGATGAGCAATTCATCGTCACGCTCTCGAATCCGGTTGGAGCCCTGTTGGGTGATGGTGTCGGCATTGCCACGATCACGAATGATGATGGCATTCCCTTGCCAGTGATCGAGAATGACACATTGCGAGGGGATGAGGGCAACGACACTTTGATCGCCGACGAAGGCGATGACCAGATGTTCGGCAACGGCGGCAATGACTCGATGGTTGGTGGTACGGGAACGGACCGAATGCTGGGTGGCTCGGGCGACGACACCATCGAGGGTAACGAAGGCAACGACACCTTGGATGGACAACTGGGTGACGATGTTCTTTCGGGAAGCGCTGGCGATGACACGTTTGTCTGGGATGGACGCACGGACGGGAATGATTCGTTCATCAGTCCGCTCGGAGCAAACCGGGTTGAGGTGCGAGGTAGCTCGGGAGCGAACAGTTTTAACATTAGCCAAAACACTGACGAGTTACTCACAGTGAACGACGGCAATGCCGTATTGGTGCTGAACAACACAATTCGCGAGGTCGTGATTAACGCTGGCGGCGGCGCTGACAACATTACTCTCGGCAATGTCGTCGATGTCACACCGACGTTCTTGACGATCAATGGAGACGCTGGGGCCGACACGATTTCTGCAGCGAATCGAGATTTGGGCAAAGTTCGCTTGGAGATCAACGGTGGCTTCGGGAACGACACGATTACGGGAAGTAACGATGCCGACGCCATCACTGGCGGCGACGGAATGGACGTCGTCAATGGTGGTACGGGCAACGATACCATCAGCGGCGGCAATGACAACGACATGCTGATGGGAGACGGTGGCGATGATGTCATCAACGGTGACGACGGTGCCGACACTCTACGCGGTGGCGATGGCAACGACATGGCCTTCGGTAACGACGGCGATGACCGTGTCGAGGGCAACGTAGGCGACGACACCGTTGAAGGTAACGCAGGTGAAGACAAGGTCATCGGCCACACTGGTAATGACCTAATGCGAGGCGGTGCCGACGAGGACTCGCTGTTTGGTGGAAGTGGCAATGACACCATGGACGGCGGATCTGGCGACGATACGCTTCGCGGTCAAAACAATGACGACAGTATCATTGGCGGTGACGGCGACGATACGCTACGCGGCGATCAAGGCAACGACACGATGATCGGAGGCGACGGCAACGACATTATGGCCGGCGAAGACGGCAACGACGCCATGAATGGTGGCGACGGTGACGACGTGCTTGTTGGCAGCGCCGGCAACGACACAATGCTGGGTGGTGACGGAAACGATCGCTTCCAAGGTGGTGCCGGTCGCGACGCGATCCTTGGTCAGGAAGGTGACGACACCATTAACGCTCAAGGTGGCATCGATACCGTGGCTGGCAATGAAGGGACCGATAGCATCGCTGATCCCAGCGAGCAGGATGAGAGCTTGAGCTTATCGGTGGCGATCTTGACGGCTTTGGATGCGATCTAGTCTGATTTGAATAGCGATTGATGAATGGTGATTCTTGATCTTCGAAGTAGAAGAAAGAATGACACAATCGTTCTTCTACTTCGAAGATCAAGAATCACCATTCATCAATCGCTATTCAAGATGACACCAACCTCGCGTGGTTCTTATTCGCGAATATGGAAGAGCCGACGGAGTGCGTCCATCAAGCCGTGTGGCGTTCCGTCGCGGGCTTCGTCTTTTAGGGCTTCGAGAGGTGGGTGCAGCAGCTTGTTGACAATCCGCTCGACGCTTCTTTCGACGGCTTCGAAGTCCTTATCCGTCAGGTGAGACAATCGGCTGCGGAGGCGGTCCACTTCCTCGGCGCTGATGTCATGCCACTGCTCGCGAAGTCGTTTCACGATCGGGCCGGTGGCGCGATGGTAGATGTCTCGCATGAAACGATTGGTTTCATCGTCGATGATGCCAATCGCTTTATCGATCTCCTTGCGGCGAGCATTTCGGTTGCGAGCACATGTGTTTTGCAGATCGTCGATGTCGTACAAGAACACGTTGTCATCGACTTCGACAACGTCGACAGCAAAGTCCCGAGGCGCTCCAAGATCCAAAATGAAGACTGGCCGATCGTTGCTACGGCGAACTTGTTGAAACCGCGCGGCATTAACGATTGGTTGGTCGGCGCCCGTCGTGCTCACGATCACATCGGCTGAGGACATCAAATCGTCGAGCTGTTCGTAGGGCCGTGGCTCGGCGTTTTCGAAGTCAGCAGCCAGACACTCGGCTCGATCCGGGTTGCGATTTGCGACGAGAATCTTGCCAACACCTTCGTCTTGTAGGTATCGCAGAGTTTCTTCGCCCATCTCGCCCGCGCCGATGATCAACACGGTTTTGTCGTCGAAGCGATCGAAGATACTCTTGCCGAATTCGCCAACGGCAACACTGGCTATCGATACGCGTCCTTCCGCCAGCCGAGTTTCATGACGCACGCGCGAGGAAACTCGGATTGCCCCTTGGAACAGGCCGTGAGTTAACGGCCCGCATGCGTCAGCTTCCTGAGCAAGCCAATATGCTTCCTTGACCTGGCTGACGATTTGCGGCTCGCCCAAGACCATACTGTCCAGACTCGAGGCGACTCGAAACAGATGTTTCACCGCGTTGGGACCGGTGTGTTCGAGCAGCTCTTCCGCAAACTCTTCTCGCGGGATTTCGTGAAACTCGGAGAAAAACTCGACCAACTGCTGCCGTGAGGGCGTGTCTTCAGCTTGTTGTGCTGTGTAGACTTCGACGCGGTTGCATGTTGACAGAACAACAACCTCGGCCGCTGGGAATCGGTCCCGCAACTGATTGTAAGCGCGACTTAACTGCTCGCCCACAGAGAACGCCAAGCGTTCTCGGACGTTGAGCTTCGCACTTTCGTGATTGCAGTAAAGGACTTGGAAGTTCACGGGATCGGGTGTGTTGGGGTGAGATTCTGGAGTGGAGTCGCTCGTGCTTCGACTGATTCGATAGCGACCGTTGTGGCGAGTCGGCTGATGGTGTCAGTGCCAGGACTCGAAACCACCGTTAACGAGAAGTTGTGTTCCAATCAGTGTCAGCAGCAGGAATCCAAAAGCCCATGTCGTCATCGAGGCGACGTGCTTTCCAGCGGAATTGCGTTTCATCGACAACCAGATCAAGAAAGCGGCCATCATCAGCCATCCGACGCTGTTGACGATGACAACAGGGTCAGAGTACGAAATGGGCTCGGGCACTTTGCGAGACAAAAATCCTAACCAGACGCCAGTTCCCATTCCCAGCGTCAATAGGGGGAAGGAAATCATCACGGCCCACCAATTCCATCGCGCGAGCTTGGCAAGGCTTGGCAGTTTCAGACCCGTGCTGCTGGTCTGTTTGGACTTAAGTCGTCGATGCTGCACCAGATACATCATACTCAGAACAAAGCCGACAATCACGCCAGTGATGCCAAGTACAAGTAAACTCGCATGCAACATCGCCCAACTTCGAACAACGCCGACCAACGGCATCGTCTGAGCACTCAAAAAGTTGGCCGCGACGATCAAAAGCAGCACGAGCGGCAGCAAAAACAGCCCAATCGCCAAGTCTCGATCCAAAGTGCTGACGAATAGGTAAAACAGCGTCGCAAGCCACGCCAGCACCAACACCCAATCTTGTGTCGAGCTTAACAGCGGTGGCAAGTCGCGTTCGAGGCCGCGATAGAGCAAATAAAATGTATGAGCCAAGAAGCCTGCTGAGGCGAATCCAAGCATGATGAACCGCTTGACGGGACTCCGCCGCATCAATCGGGTCAGCTCGAGCGCAAAGGTCACCACATAGCTGGCAAGAAAACAGAAAACGCTGACGTTCGCCATGAATCCATCTCACGAACAGGTGTTAGCGGGACATCGAACAACAATCTATTATGATCGATTCCGGGAGTCTCGAAAAGCTGAGTCATTCCAGATTTGCTCAACAGCCCAGTTTCGGCTACCTTGACCGAAACGTCAATTTGGCGGTACCTAACCCAATTGTAAGAGCCGAGGGCACAATGATTCGGACTTTTTCTTTGATTTTCGCATGTCTGATATCACTGACCTGCAACAGCGGCGGATTGTTCGCTGAAAAGCCGGCTCGGCCCAACATCTTGTTCATTATGGTGGACGATTTGGGTTGGATGGACTTGCGATGCCAGGGCAACGAACGGCTGCACACTCCGAACATCGATCGCTTAGCAGCACAGGGGATGCGATTTACTGATGCATATTCGGCCGCGCCGGTATGCTCGCCCACTCGAGCCGCGGTGTTGACAGGATTGGCACCGGCACGGCTAAAAATTACGAATCACATTCCTGATCAAGAGCGGTTTACGCCGAAAGATGCGAAACTCTTGCCAGCACCGATGCTGAATCACTTGCCCGTCGAACACGTAACGATCGCGGAACGCTTGAAAGAAGCTGGCTATGCCACTGGTTTCTTCGGCAAGTGGCATTTGGCCGGACGCCGAGTCCCGAAGAAGCAAGGGCAGGGGGACCTTCGCTTTTATCCAGAGAAGCAAGGCTTCGATGTTAACCTTGGCGGAACGGCTATGGGCGGGCCGTTTTCCTTTTTTGATCCGTACAATCTCCACAACTTGCCACCTCGCAAGACCGGCGAGTACATGCCTCACCGATTCGCCGATGAAGTAATTCAATTCATGACGGCTCAGCGAGAGAAGCCGTTCATGGTGTTTCTTTGGAACTACACCGTTCACTGGCCGATGGAAGCACCAGCGGACTTGATTGCAAAGTACAAGAAGCGTGAGCTTGGTCGGCTCGATCCACGGTACGCTGCGATGATCGAATCGACGGATGCCTCGATGGGCAAGATTTTCAAGAGCCTGGACGAATTGGATCTATCGAAGAACACTCTGGTTGTCTTCACATCAGATAACGGTGCTTTTGGCGGTGTCGCTGACATGCATCCATTGCGAGAAGCAAAGGGCTATCTGTACGAAGGCGGCATCCGAGTCCCCATGATCGCTCGTTGGCCCGGAGTCATTCCCGCCAACACGCTTTGTGACGATCCGGTGATTAGCATGGATTTCTTTCCAACCATGTTGGAAGCTGCGGGACTCGAAGCGGACGCATCTCAGCCGCTGGACGGGGAAAGCCTGCTTCCGCTGTTGCAACAGAGCGGCAAGCTGAAGCGATCCGAGATTTACTTTCATTATCCCAACTACGCCTTTCATCAAGACAACCGTTTGGGAAGTGCTGTGCGAGCCGGTGATTACAAGTTGATCGAGCGATTCGATGACGGCTCGCTCGAGCTTTACGATCTAAAGAGCGATATCAGCGAAAAGAAGAATCTGGCGGCATCAAAGAAAGAGCTAGCGGCCAGTCTGAAAGCGAAGCTTGTCGCTTGGCGGAAACACACGAATGCTGCGATGCCAGTGCCGCGCGAGAAAGAGACGAGGCAGCGCTAGCTGGTGCCTGGGCGTTAGATTAGCGACATCAACTTCATCTCAACTAAGCCAACGCAAAGCAACCGACCATGTCATAGCCGCGCACAGGATGGTTGTTGCCCAAAACAGTGGAAATTGTCGAGCACGCTTTTCCCGAAGTGCTAAAGTCATCCCAGCAACGGTTAGAATCATCAGCGGTAGTGATACCAAAGCCGTCAGAATACGCAAAACGGTGGTTTCAAGACCGGGAACAGCGGACCCTCCATGCGTCAGCAGGCGCGCCGTCACGAGAAACCACGACACAGTCAAAGCTGGAATTAGATAGATTCCAAAAAGCTTGCGAAAGAAAGTGTCTTCGTAAGCGTCAAACGAAAAATGGTAAAGAACACGCCGCTGCAAGAAACGCGAGGAACTCGTAGCCAATGATCGGAGTCGGTGTCCGATCTGGCAAAAATCGGATTGCGATGAGGATGACTCCCAGCGGCAGCCATCTCAGTAGAGCTTGTGATTTGCCATCAAGGCTAGTGTTGGTCTGACTCATCGGAACATCCATTGGTTTCGTTGAAAGACATACGCCTTTGGAATTCCGCTACCGCGGCTGCGGGATCTGCCGTTGCCAGTCTGAGTGCCACCCTCGAACGCAAACCAGAGTTTCAGTGTGCCGTTAGACTTGGCCAGTTCTGTTACCGCGACTTCAAAATTGCCATCTTTGGCGAGTTTGCTGACATAGGTCTTCGTCCAATATTCCCCTGGGCGTGCGTCGGCTTCGTCTGCGACGACCGCATAAACGCCACGTCGTCTGGAAACGAGTTTACCGCTGACAAGAAAGTTCTTGTTCTTAGAATTCACCGCATACTTCAAGTTTTGCACGTTGAGCTTCGGGAGCATGTGCGGCGTGTCGGCGACACCTCGAAAAGCGGGATGGTTGGCAAGCAACGCGGCCTCGGCTTCGCAGAGATACACGCGTTCTTCCTTTATGGGGACAACTCGCCGATAGTTGAAGTGCGTGGGCCCCATCAACGTGTTGCCTGCATCATCTCCACGCAACGGGCCGATGTGAGGGAGTTGGAATCCGTGGCCCAATTCGTGAATCATTCCCTTTAGCGTCAGCTTTTTCAGAAACGTGCTGCCCAATTCGTTACTTGAACTGACCCGACCTGGACTGAGATCGAGATTGCAAACGGCCCAGCCACCGATTTCTCGACCGAAACCTCCAAGGAAGGAATTCTTCACGGGGCGATTACCGCGATACATCATGATCCACCAAACTTGTCGTCCGCCCTTCAAGTTGCCTTTGCGACGGTTCGCGTCCGTCACTTCAGCGCGTACGGCGACCGGTTTGTATTCGGCGGTGTTCTTCTTGCCACGAATGATCGTGACTTCGACGTGACCATCAGCAGTCCGGCGAAATGGCATGACAACATCCTCATGCTCCCACCGTTTGAACTCGCGCTTGAAAAACGTTTCGGTGTAATCAACGATTTGATCGATGCGTGTTTGATAATTGGTTGGTGGAGTCACGTCTGCTGGCACGAAAACGATGACACGTACATGGCAAGGTGACTTGTCCTGCGCCATCAATTCGTTGACGCCGCTTCCGAAACACAAGATTGCGAAGAATACCATTGGTCTCATATTAGATTCTGGCGCCAGCTCGCATGTTGATCTGGGATTCGAGATAGGCTTTCAACAATAATTGAGTGTATCGCCTGCCAATTGCATCAGATAGTCTTTCTCAGCTCGTTTCAAGAGGTCACATTTTCAAAGAGCGAGTACGAAGCTGGTCACCGTCCAGCAGGCGGAATGTTCAAAATCGCTGCCAACCGGTGATATTCACAACGCCTAAATTGACGCAAGTTCAAAGTCCAACTAAGGTGTCATCGTGTGATAAGTAGAACCTTGAGTCGTCCAAAATACGGGATTTGTCATGAAGGACTCACCGAATCGTTGCTCTTTGGCTGGTTGTTTTGCGTTCGCAATCTGCTTCGTCGTCGCTTGCGAGCAAGTTGCCCTGGCACAAATCAAAGACTTCAAAGACCCGGCTCCCCCAACCGTGGCGACTCTGAGGGAAGTCGAAACGCCTAAGGCCGTGGACTACGAACCAGTCAAGTTTCATAGCGCTCCGAAGCCATTGGCCGAAGGTGCGGTGACTCATGATTGGGTCAATTTCCTTGGGCCAACACACAACTCTGTCTCGACGGAAACAAAGCTGCTGAAGAAGTTTCCCGCGGGCGGGCCGAAAATTGTTTGGGAGTTGACGCGAGGAGACGGCTATTCGTCGCCGGGTATTCAAGGTGATTACTTGGTTTATCCGCATCGAGTTGGCAACGAGACCATCGTCGAATGCTTGCATCCACGGACGGGCAAGAAGTATTGGGAGTTTAAGTTCCCAACGGATTACTCGGACCGCTACGGCTATGGAAGCGGACCTCGGGCAAGTCCCGTGATCCACGACGGGCGAGTTTACATCTACAGCGCAAAGGGCGAGTTGTTTTGTTTGAAGCTGACGACTGGGCAAGTCTACTGGCAACGAAAGCTGCTCGAAGAACTTCAAGTGCCTCAAGACTTTTTTGGCTCGGCACAAACGCCGCTGTTGGAAGGTGATTTGTTGATCATGAATGTCGGAGCCCGTGGTGGCCCGTGTGTTGTCGCCGTTCATCGATTGACAGGAAAGATCGTTTGGGCCACTGGTGATAAGTGGGGGCCCAGCTATGCTTCGGCAACTCCATCGGACATTCATGGAAAACGTCGTGTGTTTGTGTTCGCCGGTGGCGACAGCGATCCGCCAACGGGGGGGTTGATGTCAATTGATCCTGCCAGCGGCGCCGTTGATTTCGAGTTTCCGTTCCGGAGCAAGAGCTACGAGTCCGTCAACGCATCCTGTCCTGTCGTGATTGGGAACTCGGTCTTCATTTCGGCAACGTATAAGACGGGCAGCGCGTTCTTGGCCATCAAAGATGATTTCTCATACGACCCCATCTGGCAGATTCCCGACGATCAAAACAACCGGCGCCGTAATGGGCTTGGATTGCACTGGAACACGGCGGTTTACGACAAAGGTTACTTCTACGCCTTCGACGGCCGTAACGAGCCCGATGCATCCATCGCTTGCGTCGATGCCAAGACCGGCAAAGTCGTATGGCGCGAAGAACCAGAATGGGACGAGACGGTCACCATCAATGGCATGGAGCGAACGTTTACACTCAGCACATTGCGCGGCACGCTACTAAAGGTTGATGGCAACTACCTGGCTCTCGGTGAATACGGGCACTTGCTTTGGCTTGATCTCACACCGCAGGGTTACAAACAGATCGACCGAGCCACGCTGTTCTTGGCTCAGCAATCGTGGGCAGTTCCCGTCTTAAGCCACGGGTTGCTGTACGTCACGCAAAACCAACGCGAGATGGTCAAACGGACGCCTCGTAAGCTGTATTGCTATGACTTGCGCGGTAAGTGAGAAGCCACCGTGCCGGTGATTGCGCCTTCGGCTGGCCGTTACACTATCCCAAAGCATGACGCACGATCAGCGCCCGCGTCCCGACGTCATCAGTTGCCGCTGATTCAGATAGTCCAACAAGATTTCGGCCATGTTGCGGCTGGTGTCGACGGGAACTCGTTCGATGCGGTTGCGTTGGCATAGATCGTCGAACTGGTCATTGAATTCGGCAACAGCACGCAGATAACCGGTCTTGATGTCTTCGGTTTGAGTCAACATTTGATCGTCGACTTCGAGCCCCTCGAATCGCACCATGCCCTCGAAGTCGAATTCCGACTCGTTGTGGTGCAGCACATGAAACAGCACGACTTCGTGCTGATTGAAACGCATTTGTTGCAACGCGGGTTCTAGCCCGTCCAAGTCGGTGAAGAAATCGCTGAAGATCATCACGATCTCGCGGCGATTCATGCGGCCGACTTGTTCGGTCAAGCACTGTGCAAGCTGCGTTTTCTCGACGGGTTCAATTTCGTCCAAGTGCTCCGTCATGCGAATCACCTGAGCCATCGAATTGCTGGGCGGAATGAAGCCTCGAACGGTGTCATCCAGTGTGGCCAGCGAGACCTTGTCGTTTTGGCGAATGATAGAATAGCCCAGCGTTGACGCCAGTTGAGCCGCGTATTGAAGCTTTTGCTGGACTCCCTCGCCGTAACGCATCGACGCACTGACATCGAGAATGAGATGGCAGACGAAGTTCGTTTCCATCTCGTACTGTTTGATGAAGTATTTGTCGCGAGTGTAGTAGAGTCGCCAATCGATGTGTCTTGGGTCGTCGCCCCATACGTATTCGCGGTGCCCAGCGAATTCGACGGCAAACCCACTCAGCGGCGACTTGTGAGCGCCGGCCAAGCCGCCCATCACCAATCCACGCGGCTCGAGGGTTTGATTGGCGACTCGGCTAAGGATTTCCGGGTCCAGGTATTTTGATAGGACGCTCTGAGCCATATGTCACTCGGAGTTACTTGGCTGTCAATGTGTGAGACTGCAGTTTAGGTATCCCAGCACGACGTGCCAAGCGAGCGCCTCAAAGTAGCCATCACTCTCCGCGCGATGAGCCTTCGTCTAAAGCAGGGCAACATTCTCGCGGGCCAAGCGTAACCGCTATGGCTCGTCTCTCGCAGAGAGACGGCTACTTTATAGCTCGTCGCTCGGAGCAAGACGGTTACTTGATGACACCGGATTCAAACAAGATGGCCACCAAGAGAATGACACTCATGATCATGACGGCAGCAACTCTTACGACTTTGGATTCAGCACCAAGACTTGTGATGATCAAGTATTCGCCAACGCCAGGGAAACATATCACAACAAGGACAATAAGCAGCAACCAAAGCCATAAGGACATCGTTAGCGCCTGTCTTAATGTCGCGCCATATACGTTACCTTTCCACGTCGGCAACCAATTCGCTACCACGTGTCCAGACTTGACCCTTTTCGAAGCCCGCCATCTTGAGCTTCTGCGCCAGCGTCATGCGAATAAAGCCCGTCTTATGAGCCCAAGAATACGAGCCTTCTCGCAGTTTCGGCCGCCAGCCGTATAAAACGTCGATGGCGGCGATTGGACCAGCGGGAGTGTTGAATAGCTGGCCTTCCAAGTTGCCCTTAGCAATAGCCTCAGCAACTGGATGCAGGTCCGGACAGCAAATCCGGGCGATTCCACCAGGCTTCAACACACGATGGAACTCTTGCAAAGCCACAGGAACCATTTGCGGATACAAGTGCTCGATGTTGTGAGACGAGTAAAGGCCGTCAAACGAATCGGACTCGATCATCGACAGGTCGCAGATGTCGGCGACAATATCTGGTTCGCACGACGCATCAATGTCCAAGCGGACCTCTTTCCACGCGTCGGATGGGAACTTTTGCGCGTCGATCTTTCGAGCATTATGCGGGCCGCAGCCAACATGCAAGACGCGTTTCAATGGGACGTCGGTGATATCGACAGGAGAAGATTCTTGTACGCTGCTCATGAAAGCATCCTTGCATCATCCGTAATGCGAAATACGTTCACCACAACTCTGGCACTGCCAATTGATAACCAATCGGCCGAATTCCGTCAATCCCGCCTCGCCAACTCGCTACTCGACGGCGTACCCGGCGACCAATTGTTGGAACGAATCCAACGATTGCTCGTCCAAAATATCCCGCCATGCAATCTCTACCGAAGCCGACTTATTCGTAGTCAGCTCAGTCATCGAAACGTGAATGTGGCCGCGGACATCGTAGCTGTACTGCACTTCAATGGGCGAGCCGACCGGCAATGACTCCGGAAGCTTATCCAGGCGAAAGTCACCAATGAATGTGCAAGCCGCAACATCCTCGGCTTCACCCTCCAGAAGTCGGATGCAGATTGACTGCGGATTCTCTAGATTCGTGACGAATCGTTGCTTCACACCGACCGGCAACTTCGAGTTCCTCGGGATCATGATGTGATTGCGTTTGCCCAGCGTCGGGTCAGTGATCTCAACGCCAAGGGAGTGTGAATTGACGTCGGTTGCGGTCACCGATTCGAGTCTCTTGATGACGGCTTTTCCGACATCGCCGGCGTCACCCGTTGCTTTTGCTTGCAGAATTGCCGCATGAATCGCGGCACCTTGAGCTACCGCCAGTTGCGGTAGCAGTTCTCGCGACGGTGTGATGCCGCAAAGATCTTGGAGTCTCTTCGAGACTGCTGGCATCGCCGTCGATCCACCAACCAACAGGACAGCCTGCAATTCCTCAGGATTGACCTTGGCGTTGTCGAGTACGAATTCGGTGGTATCAATTGTTCGTTGCAGTAAGTCCGCCGTCAGCTTCTCGAACTCTTGGCGAGTGATCGAAACCTGCATCAAGTTGCCGGCGTGGTTGACGTGAACGTTAGTCTTTTCGAAGAGCGACAGTTCTTGCTTCGCGTCCTCGCACTCTTTGGTTAATTGAAGCAAGGAAACGTTGTCATCGCGCGGGTCGGTTCCGTGTTTGCCCCGAAATCGATCGCAAACGTGTTCGACTAATCGCTGCGTCCAGTCAAGCCCTCCAAGAAACGTGTCGCCGTCTGTGGACTCGACCGAGAAGTGAGTGGGCGTGTACCTGACCAAAGTCACGTCAAATGTTCCGCCGCCCAGGTCATAGACAAGAATGCGTTTTTCCTTGTCCGGCAAATCGGGACGCCCCAGCTCACCAGTGTTCCAAGCATAAGCAAGTGTCGCCGCGCTGGGCTCGTTGATGATATCGATGACGTTCAAACCAGCGATGCGGCCGGCGTGTAATGTTGCTTTACGGCAAGGCTCGTTGAAATAGTACGGCACCGTGATGACGGCATTGCCGATCGGGCCGATCTTCGCTTCGGCATCTTGCTTCAGCTTCATCAGAATCATGGCCGAGAGCAGCTCAGGCGTCATCTTGCGGCCTTCGTACTCTTTCGAGAACTTACGATTTCCCATCTCGCGTTTGATCGCGACGATGATGCTGTCGGGATTCTCTTGCGTCAG
>PBMZ01000015.1 GCA_002722955.1 Planctomycetaceae bacterium
CGATGCAGCAGTTGAAGAGACAGCAAGCTCGACCACCGAGCCAACCACGGATCCGATCGCTTTGACGGAAACAGAAACGGGCGCGGTTAACGTGGCAAGCAAGCCCGTCGAGAAGACGAATGACGACGACGACTTCATCAAGCAGTTGTTGGCTGAAGTCGACAAAGATGCGTCTGCCGCTGATCCGTTGACGACCACAACAACAGAAACGGCGACAACGACAACCGCAACGACCGAGCCTGCGGTCGAAACGAACAAAGTCGATTTGGATTCCATCCTGAATCCGAAGCCCGCGACCTCGGTCGATGTGGCCACGACGGAAACGAACATTGACACCATCATTCCTCCGGTTGTTTCGACAACGCCAGTAACGGAAACGCCTGTCGTCGCCCCGAAAGAAGAAGTTGCTTCGACGGTTGCTTCCAAGACCAGCGCCGAGGACAAGGGGCTTGTGCCGAATCCAGAAGCCTTAGTTGTTAAGACCGAGCCGACCACGGACACCTTGCCTTTGATCATCTCGAGTCAACCGGCCGCTAAAGAGATCGTTGAGGTCGAGAAGCCAGCAGTCACCACGAAGAAAGGCCAGATGGTCATCGTCATCAAGCGAAACGCTTCGATGGGTGTCGACAACGATGTCGTCGCGAAAGCTTACTTGGGCGATGTCTACACCGTCACCAAGACCAACGGCGAGTTCCTCTGGGTCCCGAAAGTCGGCGGCTGGATTAACAAAGCCGACGTCGCTCCTTACACGGGTGGCAAGATCAGCAGTTTCTAAAGCTGTAGACAACTGAAACGTAATAACGGCCACGTTCCTCGGAGCGTGGCCGTTTTCTTTTTTGGTTGTTCACCGAATTACGGGAAAGGTGGCTCCCTATAAGGGTGGCTGGAGATGAGTCTTCGAGCCCCCAGTTGAAACAACCAGTCTGGGGGCTCGAAGACTCGACCCCAGCCACCCGGTAATCTGTTAATGCCGAAGTTCGCGAACCCAGTCGGAGAATTTGGACCACTCGCGAGGTAACTCATCACCCTCGCAAAAGCTGAAGACAACGGGATCGTTCGTGCCGTCGATGGGAAAGTAGTTGAATTGGTACCCTTGGTGCATCAAGAACACGACGCATGGCTGCGGCAGCTCGAAGTTGGTCTCATCCTCTTCCAGCAGCTCCTTCAATCCTTGATAGTTGAATTGAATGCAGTCGATCGTACAGCTTGAGCCGATCAATGCACTTGGCGGGTGGGTCCTACAAACTCGCAAATAGGCACGGTACGCAGCCGGAAGTCGAAACCCCAAGACATTTTCTAGCGCGTTGATGCGGTCGACTTTCGCTGGACCACTGGCGATTCCCAACAAGCGAAAGGTCTGCAAATACTCTTCTTCAAGAGATGACAATGGCTGGTTGCCTTTCATAGAATCGCCATCACGCATCTTGCGTCACGCTGAGAGCCAAACCAATGGCTATTGTGGCCTTTGGGCGAAGCACGACAAGTACCAAACGGACAAGCACCATGAAGATTGACCGCATTGAACTGTTTCATGTCGCCATGCCTCTGATCTATCCATGGCGAACGGCTTACGGTGAAGATCACGAAATCAACGGTGTCCTTTGCCGCATGACCAGCAGTTCTGTTGATGGGTGGGGCGAAAGTGTACCGTTTGCGGCGCCTTGTTATAGCCCCGAGTGGTCTGCGGGCATCTTTCAATTGGCAAAGGACTGGCTAGGCCCCGCGCTCCTTGGCAAGGACATCGAAAGTGGCGAGCAACTTCAAGCCGAGCTGTCGCTGTTCAAAGGCAATCAATTCGCCAAAGCCATCTTTGACACGGCGTGGTGGAGTCTCCAGAGTAAAATTAAAAACACT
The DNA here is from genome assembly GCA_002722955.1 of Planctomycetaceae bacterium. Classification (GTDB taxonomy): domain Bacteria; phylum Planctomycetota; class Planctomycetia; order Planctomycetales; family Planctomycetaceae. Next base: position 1,855 of record PBMZ01000015.1, read on the forward strand.
CCCTTGCACCGTTTGCTTGGTGCCACTCGAGATAGCGTGCCTGTTGGCGCCGATTATGGCGTGATGGATAGCATCGACGATCTGTTGGCCGGCGTGGGCGCAGCCGTCGATGCCCGATTTCCGCGCATCAAGCTGAAATTCCGACCGGGTTGGGACACGCCAATGCTGGAGGTGGTTCGCAAGCAACATCCCGATCACCCAATTCACATTGATTGCAACAGCGGCTACACGATTGAAGACATCGACCTGTTCCGCGACATCGACCGCTTCAATCTTGAGATGATCGAGCAACCATTGCCTTACGACGACATCGTGGACCACGCTCAACTGCAAGCAGCGATCTCGACTCCGGTATGTTTGGACGAGACCATCAAGTCACCGCGCATCGTCCAACGAGCGATCGCTCAAAAGAGCTGCCAATACGTAAACATCAAACCCGGCCGAGTCGGCGGCATCACCAACGCCGTCGCGATTCATGACATCTGCAAAGAGGCCGGCATCCCATGTTGGGTCGGCGGCATGTTGGAGAGCGCCACGGGATCGTCGTTGTGCGTCGCGCTGTCCATGCTCGATAACTTCACCTACCCAGCAGACATCTTTCCCAGCTCACGCTTCTATCACGAGGATCTGGCCGACCCACCGCTTGAGCTTTGCAAACTAGACGACGGCACACCCGGAGTCGCCGCGGTCGAGAAGTTGCCAGAGCCCGTAAGTGATCGACTCGAGAAACTCACAATCGAAAGCACCGTGATTTCTTGAATGAGGCAACGTCGCCATCACGATTCTGGTGATGGTAACTTTTGCGGCTTCTGTCGAATTGAAAATGACAAATCGCTGATGACAAATCTCGTTCATCCAGCTAAACAACAACCTCTTACAAGCTCATTCATTCAACGACACCGGACCCTTACCGTATGACCAGTGCTTCTGAATTCTTTCGTGATCGAGAACGACCAGCATTTCCCAAGCGAGCCGTTGTGACCGCCGGGATGCCGTACGGTAACAAGGACTTACACTTTGGACACATCGGTGGAGTTTTCATCTTTGCTGATGTTTACGCTCGGTTTCTGCGTGATCGTCTGGGTGAAGACAACGTACTGTTCGTGTCGGGCACGGACTGTTATGGCTCGCCGATTGTTGCTGATCATGTGCGGAAAGTCGAAGACGGTGAGTTCTCTGGCACGCTGGAAGAGTTCGCCGGGTCCAATCATCAGCGTCAAACCGAGACACTCAACGCGTACTCGATTGGCTTAAGTGCGTTCGCGGCATCGGCCATGGAACCGTATCAGCCGATTCATGCGGACCTGGGCGCCATGATCATGCGTCAGTTGTTCGAGAACGGGCATCTAAAGAAACGCACGACGCTTCAATTCTACGACACCGAACGCGAGACCTACTTAAACGGCCGCCAAGTCCTCGGCCGCTGCCCGATTCAAGGCTGCAAGTCCGAAAAGGCCTACGCCGACGAATGCTCGCTGGGCCATCAGTACGAGCCCAAGGAACTGGTCGCTCCGCGAAGTGCACTGACAGACAACACGCCCGAGATGCGTGATGTCACCAATTGGTACTTGCCGCTGGAAGGCTTTCGTCCCGCGATGCAACCGTGGCTGACCGAGCAATTAGAGAGTGGCGCGTGGCGCGAGTTCTCGGTGCAAAGTGCATTGGAGTATTTCGAGGAGCCAACGATTCACGTCAAGCAGGACTTGATGGAAGAAGTCGAGAAGCTCGTCGATCAATTGCCGACGCATCGCCGCGAAGAGGGCAACGCCAAGTCGGAACGGTTGATCTTCGAGAGCCTCGAAGTGATGGATCAAGCTAAGGCGATCTTGACCGAAGCCGGTATTCGATATCGCACAGGCAAGGCGTTGGTGCCGTTTCGCTTGACCGGCAACTTAGAGTGGGGCTTGCCCGCGCCCGAATTGGAAGAGACCAAAGACCTGACATTTTGGGTTTGGCCGGAATCGCTCTGGGCACCGATCTCGTTTGTCGCCACGATCCTTCAGCAACGCGGCGAGCCGATCGAGAATTGGCGCGACTGGTGGTGCTCGAAAGATGCCATGGCTTATCAGTTCATCGGCAAGGACAATTTGTTCTACTACGGCGTCGCCGAGATGGCCATGTTTCTTGGTATGCAGGGAGAGGACTACTCGGCCGACGCCCCCGAAGGCCAGATTCAGCTGCCGACGATCGTCGCCAATCGGCACTTGTTATTCCTCGACAAAAAGGCCAGCAGTAGCGGCAAAATCAAGCCGCCGATGGCAACCGAACTTCTCGATCATTACACATCGGATCAGCTTCGGATTCACTTCTTGAGTTTGAATCTGGGCAATCGCAACTTGAGCTTCCGGCCCAAGCCGCTCGATCCCAGAGCCACCGAAGGCGGCGGCGACCCAGTGTTGAAAGACGGCAATGTACTAAGCAATTCGCTGAACCATTCCGTCCGCTCGTGTTTTTACACAACGCAAAAATACCTTGATGGAAAGCTTCCCGTCGGGATACCCAGCGAAGACTTACGGCGCGAGTCCGAAGCCGCCATCCTCGACTTCGAGGCCGCGATGGCTCGGCGCGAGTTTCACACGGCAGTCGGCATTGGCGGCGACTACATCCGCAGCATCAACAGTCGCTGGAGCCAGTCTCAACCATATAAAGACGAGTGCCCAGACGACGCGCGCGTTCAGGCGTTGGTCGACGCATTCCACGGCGTGCGTGTAGCCATCGCAATGATGCATCCCGTCGCCCCCGACGGCACAGAACGTGTCCGAGAATTCCTACGTGTTGGCCCAGAACTTTGGAGTTGGGATCGCATCTTCGAGCCGTTGTCAGCATTCGTCGAGGATCCCAACGACCACCAACTGGAGTTCCTACCGCCACGTGTGGACTTCTTCGAGAAACATGAAAGCCAGTTCAAGAAGAAATAAACTGCATCGCTTTGTGGTCGGAGACAAACTGAAAAACCAGAAATGACAGTGGACGAAAAAGAGAAGCTTCCAACAGGTCGATTAGGGCTCGCCATCATTCTTCCTGCAGCAATCTCCTACTCCTATATGCTTATCTTCGATCGCGAGGCAATGAATCGTGCTCTGAGCCCTCATGCACTCGTGCTGGGATTCGGTGGTGTTGTTGGTATCTTCGTCGGCCTCTACCTTTGCGTTTCTGGCATGCAAAGGCAATCAGGCGAAAGAGAAGCGAAAGTCGGACTGATTGTTTTTCTTTTTCTGGTCTTCATTTATGTTGGAGTATTTGTGGCCATGCGCTATCGCGACATGACCGAGTGGAATGTCAAGCATTGCCTACCCACAACTGCTGCTCGCAACGTGGCGATAGCCTTTTCAGGAAGTCGCGAATTCGTCATTCTCTCTTCTTCAACTACTCTTTCCAAAACCCAAGACATCAACCATGTCCGCCAACTTTCAGATCATTCCGGATCAAGACGACATCAACAACATGGATCGCGATCTGCGATTCCATCCCAGCACGGTGACTGAGCCTCGTCATTTGACCTGCGAACAGATCGAAAGCTTTAACACGCACGGTTACTTGAAAGGGCTGCCGGTTCTTGACGCTGATCCGGCATTGGAAACGAGGTCTTACTTTGATCAATTGCTGGCTGCAACGATGAAAGCTGGCGGCGACAGTTACTCGATCAGCACAGCTCACCGGAAGCACGGTAGAGTTTACGACCTATTGTGCCACCCGAAGATTGTCGGATACATGTCGGATTTGTTGGGCCCAAACGTGATCGGCTGGGGGGCTCACTTCTTTTGCAAGATGCCGCACGACGGAAAGACGGTTGCCTGGCATCAAGACGCCAGCTATTGGCCCATGACACCCTCGAAGACGGCCACGGTTTGGCTGGCCGTTGATGATGCCGATGTCGAGAATGCTTGTATGAAATTCCTGGCGGGTTCGCATCATCACGGACATCTTACTTATCGCCCCAGCGCGGATGAAGAAGGCAACGTCCTGGATCAAACCGTCGACGACGCTGAACAATACGGCACGGAAACGATCGATGACGAGCTAAAAGCCGGCACCATTTCCATTCACAGCGACTTGCTGCTGCATAGCTCTGAAGCTAATGACTCGGACCGCCGCCGCTGTGGATTAACGCTGAGGTACTGCACACCCGATGTGCGAGCAGGTCTTGAGTGGAACGAAAAAGGAGTTGTCGTTGCGGGCGAAGATCCGGATGGCTATTGGATGAATCCGGCACGACCCGATGTGGACTAGCTGTTGACACTAACTACGTGATAAAAGCAGTAGTCGAATCGTTTTGATCCACTCGATGGAAATGGCAATTCGCTCTGGGTACAATCCCTGATTCGTTTTCTGCAGTATCGTAATTCCTTACTTACAAAAGATTTCTATCGCCTCGTTGTTGATTGCTCATCAAGCAATTGCCCACGCGACTTACACCTGGAGTGAACATTTATGAACCAGAATCGTAATAAGCTGATGATCGCGAGCTTCTTGACGCTCATCGCGGCTGGAGTTGGCTTTGCAACTCGAGGAGCGGCGGCACCGGCGTGGGCTAGTCAGTTCAATATTGATGGCGGTACTTTCGGAAGCATTATGGGCGCTGGCTTTGCTGGCTTCGGCGTCTTCATCTTTTTCGGCGGAATGCTGGTCGAGAAATTTGGATATAAGAAGCTGCTTGTGTTGGCTGTGATCCTACACATGGTCAGCGCCGCTATGCTGTTTGTCGCGCCGACGATGTATGAGGGTTGGAAGGAAGCGGACACCGTGACCGCCACAGCAAAAGTCACTGACTTGCTGTATTGGAGCGTATTCCTCTTCGCCGTCTGTGCTGGTCTTTACGAAGCCGTCATCAATCCGTTGGTTGGACAACTTTATCCTGAAAACCAAACGCACTATTTGAACATTCTCCACGCCGGTTGGCCGGGTGGATTGATCATTGGTGGAATTCTGGCTGCCGCTTTCCAAAACGACACGGCTTGGATCACCGAGATTCCCTGGCATTATGCCCTTTCCGCATATTCAATCGTGTTGATCGTTCTGTTGGGAATGTGCATTCCCGAGCCGTTCCCGGATACGGTATCCCAATCGCAGGGTGAGAAGGCTTCCTACAGCTACGGTGTCTTGTTTAGCTGCTTTGCGTCGATTCCGTTCCTCTTCCTGATTCTTTTGCACGCCTTGATCGGATACATGGAACTTGGCGTCGATTCGTGGCAAACACGATTGATGGAGAATTTGGTCGAGAACTCTGTTGTCGTCTTGATTTACACATCGTTTTTGATGTTTGCACTGCGGTTCTTCGCAGGCCCGATCGTTCATCGATTGAACCCGATTGGTCTCTTGTTCGTCAGTTCGGTCGTCGCAGTGCTCGGTTTGATTTGGTTGGGCAGCGAGATCACCAGTATTGTCACGATCTTCGCGGCAGCGACTCTGTATTCTCTCGGCAAGGCATTCTTGTGGCCTACAATGTTGGCTGTCGCTGGCGAGCGGTATCCTCAGTCTGGCGCGATCGCCATGAGTGCTTTGGGTGCCGCTGGTATGTTGTGCGTCGGCTTCATCGGCGGAGAGATGATCGGTGCTCAACAGGCGATGGCAACGACGTCATACCTCAAAGAGAACCACGAGGACATCTACGACGACTACAAGGCTGCGGACAGGACTCCGTACCCAAGTTGGATGGACAACAAATTGGGCGTCTCTGTTTTTGAGTACCAACAACTGGACGCACAAAAACAACAAGAAGCGATGGACAACGAAGAGCACAAAGACAACGCATCCATCAAGGCCGCGTTTGACTTTGGCAGCCGAACTTCATTGACCAAAACAGCCATGATCCCCGGTGCCATGGCAGTCGGCTTCTTCATTCTGCTTGGCTATTACAAGTCGATCGGCGGCTACAAAGTACTTTCGCTCGACGATGAAGGTGAAAGCGAAGGCGGCGAGTCTACGGACGGCCCCAGCGACGTAGCTGCCAATGCCGGGTCTGCCGAAGGCGACGGGGAGTCCTAGCAGCAGACCGCTTACAGTTTCAACGCAAAAACCCTGCTCTCACTTTGGGAGCAGGGTTTTATATTTGTATTCGACGAAGTTGGCGTGGTGGCCCTCAGTTGGATCATCCAGTCTGGGGGCTCGAAGACCCCAGCGACCTATCCGATCAGATCCGCAAGCCTGGCTTGGCAGCAGGCGCTTGTCGTTGAACCGGGTAAACAGACTCGGTCATCCAGCAATCCTGATAGGGCTCTTGAGTTTGCTTGCCCAGTACGAAGACAAAAACCAGCGTTTGACCTTCAGCACCGATCAGCTTCGTAATCACGACAGCTTGACCTTCTTCGATTTGAGGCTCGCTGACTTCGAAATCCTTGACGCCCAGCATTGTGCTGTAAGGCGGCGTCTTCACCATCGAAGCGAAGCGAGGCAAGGGGCCCGTGAGCTGGCGATTGCCTGGCGAGGCAAACCGAAAACACGTGGCGATGCCATCGTCCTTCTGATTATTTGCCTGCAATGCCTTAAGCTGTATCGTGACGACTTCGCGCGGCTTTAGCGATGGACTCGGTTCGGCATCGAAGGACGCGTCGGCGTTCTTGGCTGTGTCGCCGACGGATTCGTTGGCCGAGAGACTCGCTTCGTCCTCGTGATCTAAGTTGCCTTCAGATTCCGAGGGTTGGCGAACTTCATCACCCGCCAGATTTGCAGCTGGAACGGGAGCTTCGCTGAGCCAGAGAAGTGCTAAGAGCACCATTGCCGTCATTCCCACCATCACGACAAGAACTACGCTGGCTTGCCTTCGCATAGATCATCCGTTCAGTATAACAGCTCTTTCTCGTGGCGTATGCTTCCAGCTTCCGAAACTGACGTCATCACAAGCTGGAAGCTTACGCCACAAACCGTCGTCATTCGGGTTTGTTGGGTTCTGGGGCCGGCAATTGGATGGGAGCCGCTTTGGCCTTGGCCGGCTTTGCCTTTTTGGGCTCTTCTTGAAGATCCACAAATGCCAGCAAATGATCGCCCTTGCCGGCAAGCCGCAATGCCGCTTCGAAAAACGGTGTTGATTGTTCCAAGTTATTATCCATGTACAAAAGGAACCCCATTAGGAACAAGCGATCTGGATCGCGAATGTCTTGCTTAACCCAACCAGATACCTTTTCCAGGTAAGCGTTCTTAGCCAAGCGATTCTTTTCTCCGTAGATGTCGCTTAGCGTGCCCGAAGTCTGAGCCCATTCGGAATCGAGTTCCAATCCTCGCTTGAAGTAACGAACCGCCGAAGTGTATCGCTTCATGGCGACCATTGTGAAACCAAGACCGAATTGCGGATCAGCTCGATCAGGAGCATGCTTGACCGCTTCGCGGTACTTGAAGTAAGCATCCGTGTGCTCCTGCTCCAGTAACGCTTCCTTGGCCTTGCCTTCAGCTCGGACACTTTTCAGTTTCGCTTCAGGCGTTGAGGGTTTGGGGGCTTTCTTCTTGAGCTTGATGCCTTGATCGATAATTAATTGATCGCCCCAGCGGTTGCGATTTTCTTCCAGTGCTGCTGCCAGCACGGCGTTGTTTTGAGGCACTCGAACGGTCACCGGCACCGGGTTTTGCTGGACGATCACAGGAGTCGTCACAACGTTGACAACCGGTTGCTGAAAGACCGTTGGGAATTGGCAAAACGATGAGCCGACGAACGGAGAGCCATAAAACGGAGAACTATAGAATCCACCGACGAACGGCGAGAAGCGTCGGTAGCCGAATCCCAACAACAGTCCCGATCGGCCATAACCTAAGAAGCTGGAATAAGACGACGAGTAGCCGAACGAAGGAACTCCGTAGAACCCAGAGCCACCATAGTTCTTGTAGGCAATGCCGCCTTGTCCGTGCCAAGGCCGTCCATAGCGACGCTGGTACTGATAGTGCGCCTGCGTCGGACCATAGAGTCCGCCCGTTGGGCCATAGACTCGCGGATACCGCGGCGGGTCCGCATCAGCCGTGTCGAGCATACATTGCAGCGCGGCAAGAGCCACTGTTATCACCAGAATCGCTCGAAACATCATGGCCAGTCTCCTCGACAAAAGCCCAATAACCGAATCGGCAAAATCCATACAATTACTGTGAGTCATTATCAAGCCCGACAGCGCATTGGTCAAGAAGCGTTCTGCCCGGTTGCGACCTGACCTCGAATTACTTTTCACACGGCGAATCACTCAACAGCCCTTCGAGTGACCAAATCGAATGCTACGTTTTGAAATTGCGCTACACGGGCAAGATTGACGGCACTTTCCGCAACCCGTTGCGGATGAGACAAAATGTCGGCCACGGATGTAGAGGATTTCTCATCTGTGAATATCTGTGTCTTATCAGTGGCGAGAATACTCGGCAACAAGCCAAATCGCCTGAGCACGAACTCTGGCGAGGTCAGATCATCGCGAAAACACCGGAGAAGAACTATGCCGGATCACAATTCAGTTGCGGTGATCAACCATTCTCATTTCATCCAACGCCTCAGACACCCGCTGCCCCCCTGCAATCTCAGCAGTCGTTTGACTACGTTCGCTACATCCTGCGCCACAAGTGGATTCTGTTGCTCAGCATCGTTTCGGGTCTGGCATTGGACAAGCTGATCTATGAGTCACTTGGTCCACAATACGAAGCCGTCAGCAGCGAACAATCGCGCGAGTCGCTTCAAGCATTGGTCCGGTTGTTCTTGTATTCCGAAGGCAAGACGAGCGCGGCATCCATGTTTCATACTCCGGGCAGTGCCAACAGCGGCAACTTCGATGATCAGTTGATGACGCTGTTGGTCGAAGAACAGCGGCTCAAACAAGACTTTGGCAAGGACCATCCATAGCTTCGGGACATTCGCAATCGCATCGACGCGTTGCGAAAGATTCGCAAGAGAACCGCTTATGGTGAGATCGAGAATCTCATCGGTGGCGCGGACACTGGATCGGGAACATCACAGCCTACCAAGCCATTAGACATTGTGACTGTGTATTTGAACGCCTTAAAACAGCAGCGCAACGAACTGAAACATCGCAATGACGAGCCAATGGCACTCAACACGGAATTAACCAAACGGGCCAAAGACTTTGAGTATCGGTGCGGCGCTCGCTCTTTGTGTTGGCGCGTCAGTCTGCGTCACGTTATCGCGAGAGACGAATATCATCCAACACTTCTTGCACCGGAACGCCGAAGCACAAAAGCCGATTGATTACGACGCCCATCTTAGCCTGCCTGCTCAAGCGTTGGAGCAAAGGCAGCAGCAAACGCTGCCAGCGACTCCAGTAGAACAAGAGCCCGTCGCGATCGGCTGATCCGAGATCTCGAATTTCAGATTTGGAATCTCGATTCCGTCACTTTCGCTCTTCATGCGAAACCGGCCGGACGCCATCCTCGCGCCGATTCCCCAACGCAATTGGCGAGCGATACTGTTTAACATGATGGGCCATCGCACCGAAGATTTCATTGGCTCGCTGAGAATCAATCGACCAACCGGCCAGATACTGAAGTCGTAAATTCGAATCGCGATTAATCGGCGCACCGCGCAACCATTCGTTGAGCAGCGCGGCCTCACCAGCATACACCTTCAGGAAGCCATCCTGGTCTCCCAACTGCACTTCCGCCAACGAGTCCAAAAGCGGCTGGTGACTACGGGCTCGCTGAATTAATCGTGCTACTTCGGCGGGGCGGTTATCGTTGCTTCCCAACAAAACGACATCGTAGCCACCTCCCTCAATCTCGCTGCTCCAAATCGTGCAGTCTGGATAAACCTGCAAGAACGTGGCGACTTCACATTGAACAGCGGCCTCATTGGTCTCGTAAAGCGGAACCCAAAGCGCCATCACACCGCCGGGGGCAAGATGCTCGCTGCAAACATCAAGGAACTCGGTCGTATACAACGCTGCGGCTCCTCGCACCCACGGATGAATGGGATCGGCGGTGATCACATCAAACTTCTCATCGGTCGACACCAAGAAGTGCCGAGCGTCGTCATGAATGACGGTCACTCGTGGATCGTCGATGACGCCATAGTTTTCCTTGGCAAAGAACTTCCCGGCTGCCTTGGGAACGTTGGCTTCGATTTCGCAAATGACGACTCGCTCAATACTGGGATGCATCAACAGCGATCCCGCCGCCACACCGGCTCCACAACCGACGACAAGTGCTGTCTTGGGTTGTTTGTGAGCCATCGCGGGTAAGTGTCCCAGCATGCGCTCAATCCGCAGATCAATCCAATCGTTCGAGGCGACGACTTTACCGCTGACATGAAAGTCGCGGAACTTCTCATCCCGTTGAGTGACCACAACGGCGGCGTCCAAACCTTCGCTGACATAGAGGTATTCAGCTGCGGTATCCCAACGATCAACCAAGCGCCCAAACGCCAACATTCCCTTCGGAACGTGAGGCAACCCAAGCGATAAGAAGAACGCAATCACAAGCGTCACCGCGACCGCGCTGCCCCAACGCTTCTCTGCCCGCGCGACAACTTCCGCAGCCTCGTGTTGCTGATGCTGTATGCCTTTCGAAAACATCAACACCACGCCGGATGCCGCCGCCAGCAGCGTCAGCACTTGCTGTGAAAGTTGACTGCCCAGATTTGGAAGCGCACCTAAACTAAAGGCTGCCGAACCGATGATGGCGCCCAGAGTATTAAAGGCGTAGACCTTGCCGACGATCTTGCCGGTGTCACGCTGCCCTTGCCCAGCTGTTGCCACAGCCAATGGAAAGCTGGCACCCCAAAGCAATGTAGCTGGTAACATCGCCGCGGCAGCTCGGATCAAGTCCAGCAGCATGCGAGCCAGCGGCATCGTCACCTCACCTCGATCGGCCAACCAGCTAGGAAGCACATGCGCAATCATGTAAGCTCCGAATGGAATCGCTAACGCCAACATCGCTTGACAACAAGCCAATTGATACGCGGGCCAACGAACTCGCCGAGCCAACCAGGCACCAATGGCACTGCCAAATCCCAAATCAATCAAGAACACCGCCAACAAGATCGAGAACGTATAGGCAGTCGCGCCAAACAACAGCGAAAGCATCCGCGTCCAAACGACCTCGGCTCCCAATGCTGTCAGCCCCGATAGAGCAATGACAAAATGGACGCTAGACCAAGCTGGCGTCGGCGGATCGTTCGCAGCCACAACCGGTTCTTCTGCTGGCTGGTAAGCGATGCCATCTGCAATCGTCCAAGCTATTCCGGCCACAACGATATTGATCGACACTGCCACAAGGGTGGCGATGTGAACGTCAAAGTATGGGAGCAAAACGAACCCAGCCAACAGCGTTCCCAAGACAGCGCCAAAGGTATTGGCTCCATAGAACCAACCCAACTGCGAAAGCCCAACCTGTGTCGATTTGACCCAACGCGCCACCGCCGGCAACGTGGCTCCCATCAGAAACGTTGGAGGCAACAAGGTCAGCAATGCGGTGACCGCTCGCAGCGCGACTCCACCCGAACCATGCCCGGCCATAGGCCAATACAAGTCTCCGATCTTTGGCAGCAACCACAAAAGCAATAGGCCGCAGCCACCGATCAAGAACTCCAGCAAGGCGTACATTCTTAAGGGGTTGTGTTTGGGCGAGACCAATCGCGGCCAAGCCAAACTTCCGAAGCACATGCCGCCCATGAAGCTGGCCAATAGCAAGGCCAACGAAACAGCCGAAGCACCAATCACCAACGTCAGCAGTTGGAACCAAACGATCTCATAGACCAAGGCTGCACAACCGCTGCCAACAAACAACGCACCAATGGCCAGCGTTCGACGTCCATCCTGGAACATGTCGAGCTCCCCTGAAAAACTGCGATTCCATTCGCCGCAACGATGCGACTTGTTTGTAGCTGCCGTCGCCCGACGGCGGAACTTCACGCTCTGGCGAGCGTTGCTACACATTTCTGCGCAAGTCGAGCGGGAAGCATAGCTTGCGCTGAAAGTTCCACCAAGACCAATGCGCGGATACAATCGGCATATGACTTCCTCCACACCAATTCTTGCCTCAATCCTGAGTTTCATCGCGTGCACAGTCGCGTTTGCCGAGCCAACGTTGAAGACCGTCTTTCCGCATGGATGCCAAGCGGGCAGGTCTGTTGATGTCACACTTGAAGGTGGCGAGTTGGAAAAGTTTCGCGTCCTCCACTTTTCAGTACCCGACATCAAAGCGGAACGGCTGGAGAACGGAAAGTTTCGCATCACCGTCGACAAGAAGGTGCGACCTACACTCATTGACGTCTGGGCTGCAACCGATGCGGCACTCATCGGTCCCGTGCGTTTCGAGATTGATGCCTTCATCAAGCCGCCAGCCACCGAAAGCGATGAGGAAGCGACATCCACACACTTCGAGGAAGACAAAAGCAACGATACCAGCGATCAAAGCCAACTGGTTTTGTTGGGCAGCGTGATCGACGCGAAGATAGAAAAGTCCGCGGACTTGGACTGGTTTCGTTTTCAAGGACAGAAAGACCAATCGTTGACGATTGCGTGTCGCTCGCACAGTCTCGATGGATCGGTCGAGCCCGTCATGACACTGCTCGATCCATTCGGAAACGAACTGTTGCACTCCGACGCGCGCCAGCGCGAGCCAATCATCCACTGTCAACTTCCCGCCACTGGCGAATACCGTCTCCGCGTCAACGACCGAGCGTATCGCAGCGACGATTACAGCTTCTACCGCGTAACGATTCATGATCAACCTCACGTGCAAAGCGTGTTTCCTCGAGTCACACGTGCCGAAGCGTTGACGTTGAAGGCATTCGGATATCGAGTCGACTCAGCGTCAACGCAAGAATGGGATTGGCCCGTCGATCTTTCAGCGGACGCTTTCGAGAACAACGGCCCTCTTGTCAGCACGGTGGCTCGCCAAGTCGCCAATGTTCGAAGCCCGGATGCGATGGGTTCCGTCGCCCTGTCGTTGGCGGCAGGCGATCTGGTTATCGAAGAGGAATCTGTCAACAACACTCATCAGTCAGCTCAATTGATTCCCGCCAAGGCACATGTCAGCGGCCGATTTCTTGCCCGTGGCGACATCGATTGGTATCACTTCACCGCGGAGAAAGACAAGTCATATCAGATCAGCGTGTTAGGCGAACGCTTGGGTCAACGTATGGATTTGGACGTCTCGATTCATGACACCAGCGGTAAGTTGATCTTAGCGCTGCCTGATCTTGCGGCACCCAAAGGAGCACCGGCGGAGTTCGGCCTCGGATCGTTGGATGCCGAGGCGACATGGAAGGCTCCTGCGGACGCGAACTATTTGATCGCCGTCCGCGATCTCTATGGCGGTGGCGTGTTCGGGCCAGATCGGCAATACGAGCTGTTGCTCAAACCAGCCAATCCCGCCTTTCGAGTCTTCGCAACACACGCATTGAAGAAGCCATCTGTCGGACTAAGCATTGCCGCTGGCAAGGACGCAACGATTGATGTCGTTGCCCTTCGCGAAAACGGATACGCGGAGCCTATCGAGGTCACGATTGAGAATCTTCCTGAAGGTGTCACCGCTGAACCTTGCAAACTGGAAAGCAAGGAGACATCAAAGACCATCAAGATCACTGTCGCAGAGAACGCGGAACCGTCGCTTCACACACTTCGCCTGAATGCCGCCGGAGCAGACAAGAAGGCAATGCCAGTTCAGTGTGTGGACATGGTTCGAGCCGGAATTGCTCGCTGTTCGAAAGGAGTTCCATTGCTTATCTTCAAACCTGCGAGCGAGAAGAAAGAATGATCGCGTCTTGCTGTTCATCCTGGATCGAGTGAATCATGAAGCAACAGTTCTTACGGCTGCGGACTTTGCATGTCGTGCCATTCGTCTGTCTCGCATTCTCGATCATCGGCTGTAACAAGAACACACCGAGTGGATCTCCCGCACCGAAGCTAAAACCAATCGTCGCCCAGGATTCTTCAAAATCGGCTGCCGATCCAATTCCGGTCATTACTGTCACTGAACCGCCTAAATCCGTTAACGATGACGTCGTCGAGAACACCACGACATCCAGCACACAAGTCGCCCGTGCACAAACTCCAGCACAAGTTGACGCGGTGAGAACGGTCTACTTGCCGCCAGACGACCGCCCAAAACACAACGAACAGAGATTGAACGCTGCGGGTATCTTTCGTTTCGAGTCAACTCGACTGAAGCTCTACACGGACATAGACGCCAAGATTGCTCGGGCGCTTCCGCCGATGGTCGATGCGCTCTTTGACGAACTGCAATCCTACTTCGGCAAACTGCCTCCGATGCGTTCTGGTAAAACGTACCAGATAACCGGCTACATCATCGGCAACTTGGCCGCATTTGAAGCAACGGGGATGCTGCCCAGGCAAGGTCTTTCGAGCTACCACGGTCGCCAAATTGGGCGCCGTTTCTGGTTACACGATCAGTCCTCACCTTATTACCGAAAACACCTGATGCTGCACGAAGCCACTCACTGCTTCATGCAAGCAACGCCCGGAGTCTCCGCGCCAACTTGGTACATGGAGGGCACGGCGGAGCTGTTTGCAACTCACCAAGCGACTGACGGGAAACTTGCTTTTCGATTGTTGCCGTACAATGAACAAGACTTCCCAGGACACGGCCGAATCATGCTGACTCGGCGCGAGAACAAAAAGATCGGATTCGAGCCGTTAGCGAATATCATTCGCTACGAAGACAACGAGTTTCGAAAACGCAACGAGTGCTATGCGTGGTCGTGGGCACTCAGCGTGTTTCTGGATAAGCACCCAGCTTATCACGAGCGATTCCGCAAGCTGGGCCAACACACAACAGGGCGCCAATTTCAACGCGTCTTTCAACAGACCTTTAGCCCCGACATCGATCAGCTCAAGTCCGAGTGGGCCGCGTTTGCCGCTGACATCTGCGCGGGCTTTGACATCGAACGGGCAGCGATCAACTTCGAACGCGGTCGCCCCATCACCGCAAACGCTGCATCCGTCGAGATCGAAAGTGATCGAGGTTGGCAATCCACTCGGTGGCTACTTCAAGCCGGTAAGAAATATCAAATTACCGCGACCGGAAAGATCACTTTGGCGCAAGAACCCAAGCCGTGGGTCAGTGAAGCTCAAGGTATTAGCTTTCGCTACGCTGGCGGCCGTCCCATCGGACAATTGCTGGGAACATTACTTCCAGTCACCGACCGCAAGCACACCGCCTTTACGCAACCAACGGCCCTCGGCACCAATTCCACAATCCAACCAAAGGTGACTTCGACGCTGTATCTTCGCGTCAACGATTATTGGAACGAACTTGCGGACAACAAAGGATCGTTCCGAGTCAGCGTGAAATTGGTCGATTAAGCTGTGCTCGCACCAATGTAGCCATCACTCTCCGAGTGATGAGCCTTCTGGTGCGCGTTCGAATGTCCGAGCAACTTTTCCAATTCCATAACGCCCCCCACGAGCTCATCACTCGGAGAGTGATGACTACTTTAATCAAATAGCCCGCTGACTGATTCGTTGCGATGGATTCGGCGGATGGCTTCACCCAACATCGGCGCGACGGAGACGATCTTCATGTTCTCCATGCGTTGGCGTTCCCCCAGTGGCAGGCTGTTGGTGACGATGACTTCCTTGATGTCAGCGTCTCGCAAGCGATCCGGTGCCGGTCCACAGAGAACAGCGTGCGTTGTTCCAACATAGACATCGGCAGCACCATACGCCTTCGCGACATTGACGGCACCAACGATCGAACCGGCCGTGGAAATCATGTCATCGAAAAGAAGGCAGGTCTTGCCTTCGATCGGACCGCCAATCAAGTTGGCTTGAGTGGTTTCGGTCGCACTTGAACGTCGCTTGTCGACGATCGCCAGCGTTCCACCAAGTTGCTGAACGTGTCGCAGCGAACGTTTGATGCTACCCTCATCGGGGCTCAATACGACGATGTCGTCGGGCCTTAAGTTCTTTTGCTCAAGGTATTGATCCAAAGCCGGAGCAGCGTATAGGTGATCCACGGGGATGTCGAAGAAACCTTGTATTTGGGCCGCGTGCAAATCCATCGTCAATACGCGATCGGCACCCGCCTCCGAGATCAAGTTGGCAACCAACTTGGCCGTGATCGGGACGCGTCCGGCATCTTTTCGGTCTTGCCGGGCATAACCGAAGTATGGAATGACCGCCGTGATTCGCTCGGCGCTCGCACGCTTGCAAGCGTCGATCATGATCAGCAGTTCCATCAAATTGTTGTTGACTGGCGGACCTGTTGGCTGGACTAAGAAGACGTCGCGGCCTCGGATGTTGTGGTCCAGTTGAACGCTGATTTCGCCATCGGGAAAATCTCGGTTGCTGACGGCTCCCAGTCGTAGGCCAAGGAACTCGGCAATCTCCCGCGCAAGTGCAGGGTGAGCACGCCCTGTGATCAGAGTGAGGTACTCGAACATTGTCTTGACTGGTCCTTGCAAAGACGCCGCGAACTGTGGCGTAAGCTTCTAGCTTGCGGATGTTCCAGGATGGCAAGCGAAAACTTGCCCCGCAATTCCTTGGCCCACAGCACTATTTCGCCGCACACTACTGCAAATGTCAAGCCCGCGTTTCCAGCGGCACGACAACGCCATCTTGAATTTGCATCACCACGTCTCCCAAGCGATCGGCTTCGGTTTTGCTGTGGGTGATGTGCAGCGTTGTGACACCAGTCCGTTGACACACGGACTTGATCAATTGGTACATCTCTTCCAAGGTCGCTTCGTCCAACGCACTGAGCGGTTCGTCCAAACAAAGCACGCCCGGTTTCGGAGCCAGAGCACGTCCCAGCGCGACTCGTTGAACTTCGCCACCGCTCAATCCATGAGGCCGACGGTCCAACAAGTAGCCAATGCCAAGCAATTCGGCCAATTCATCAACGCGTTGATTGACGACCGTTGCCTTCTCACGACGGACGGAAAGACTGAAGCCCAACTGTTCTCGAACCGTCATGGTTGGGAAGAGAGCGCCGTCTTGAGGTACGAAGCCAATGCCTCGCTCGGCGGGCGTTAAGTGCGTGACGTCTCTTTCCGAAAGGATGATCTGCCCACTGACGAGTGGTTTGAGCCCGCAAATTGCCTCGAGGACCGTGGTCTTACCGCTACCGGTGCGCCCCATCAAGATGGCGTACTGCCCGCGATCAACTCGAAATGACACATCCTTGAGGGAGAACTCTCCTTGCTGGATGCAAAGATCTTTGACTTCAATCACTCAACTGGTTCTCGGCTGGCCTATTTCTTCTTTGCACGCTACGCGTGATCATTCAGCTCATTCGATCGGCATCGGCCCCGAAACCATCTTCGGCGTCCAAGACAATCAACGAGCCGTTGCCCGAGCCGCCTGAGCTCGCGCCTGTTGGATTTTGTCCTGAATTTGGCGAGCCTTTGCAAGTGTGTTGAAGTAAGTCCGGCTGTCGACGTAACCGATTAGCTTGCCCAGCAAGTCCGCTTCGGGACTGAGCACAACCGTGCACGGGACCGATTTGACCTCGAGCACTTTGGCAATCTTGCGGTTCTTTTCCAGATCGACATGAATCGGAACGAACGTGTCGTTGACGAATTCGGTCATCTTCGCGTCAGAAAGCGTGTCGTGCTCCAAGCGTCGGCAGTGAGTACACCAATCAGCCGTGAAGACCAGCATCATGGGCTTGTTGGTTTCGACAGATTCCTTATGAGCCACCATCAATTGCTGTTGCCATCGAATCTGGGGCTGCTGCGGTGCAGCGCTCAGGCTAACAACAGCCAGCGACAAAGCACTGGCCAGCATGAATCCACGAGTACCCAATCGATTGAGGAGAGCTTTGCACATAACACCATCCCTGGCAGCACAATTTCTACAGCACAGGTTTCTCGCACAGAAGAAACCATCCGAACTACCAGAGTTATCGGAGAAACCGCGCGGCGAAACACCCGAATCCATGCTACAGCACCAACTTAGGCCGACACAAACATCGTGTCACACGGGCTGTACCGACTGTGCCGATTTTGCAGGCGGTGAATGGTGGATCAATTCCGCTGCGAGACGCGGTTGCGTGTCGAGGGTCGGCTGAATTGCAGCAAGCCGAAAGTCTCTGGGCGAGGGGTTTGGCTGGCGGGTTGAGTCCAGCTTTGGATGTCTTGACCTGGAGTGGTTCGTGTGATGCCCATGGCCCAGGCTTCGGACATTCCGGGGGCCATCGGTGCGAGTTCGGTCAAGGGAATCGCCACCTCGATCCGCCATGTCGAATCGTCGCCATCAGCGGCGATGAACATCTTGGGATTCCAACTGGCGTCTTCCCAACATTTCTCGGCCGCCCAGCCACGTTGGTCGAAGTGCAAACTATAGAACGTCGTGTAGTCACGATCGATGTCTAAGTACAGACTGACACGATCAAAGTCGCTCAGGTTGGCGTCATGCTGACGGCCCTCATAAAACGGACGATCATCCGGTACGCCAGTCACGCGAGGCACGCTGGCACCGAAGTAGAGATACTGCGAGTCATAGCAAATCAGCGCGAAGGCTGCGGCATCTCCCGGAAGGCTTTCTTGGCCATCGGCTCTTAGCGGAATCTCCTTGGCGTCTTGCCAGCAGTCATCAGAGAGCAAGCCATCCAAGTGCGGCCGCCGCATTGTTCGCTGGCATTGCACAATCGGTGTGGGTGACAAGTTGACAGGATTGGCCAGCCAAAGCTCTCCGGCGGCGGCGCGTTTCCATGGAGTTGCATTCGTGCCGCGTTGGTATCCGCGGTAGACACCTTCGGCCAAGTTGTTCGCTTGTCGTTTCTGCAGCAGCGAAGCCAGCGGAAATTGGATCGCGGGCGTTGTGGAAAGCGGCTTGGCGTTCTTGCGGATCAACTTGCCCATCTCAAGCGCCTGCTCGTTCCAGTGACTGGCAGTCGCATCGCTCCACTGTTGTGTCTCGCCAATCTTCAATGGCCCCGTGCGGTTGGTGGTCTTGAAAGGATCACGGTATTCGAGTTGTGGCGTCTTCGGTTGTTCTTCATCCGTTGTGTTCGGATTCAGCTCCTGGCCATTTCGTTTGTCTTCGAACGCTTGCTGGATTTGCAATTGGATGTTGTTGGTAACCGCCCGAGGATCCGGCTTCATCTGCTTGCCACGAACGCCCGACTGACGAGTTCGTTGCCAAACAACCTCCGCACTGTTCCACCATTGAAACAGCCAACGCATGGCCGGTTGACTAGCCGGCTGGTCTGGGAATCTCTCGACCAATTGAACCAGCGTTGATTCGGCAAGCTGCCAACGCCCACGTTCCCGATAATTCTGAGCCAACCGCCACAACTGAATCGCCGCTTCATCCTTTGGCAATCCACGAACAACATCGTTCAGTTGAGCAATCAACTGACCCGCGTGCCTTTTGTCGTCGAGAAACTTGTCGACGTAGTTACGGAAGTTTCGTTGCCGTTTGGCCAGTTGTTGTTTGAGTTCGTAGTCCGCTCCATCAACAACTTGCAGCGACCGGCGAGCGGGGCTGCCGGGCAAGATTGACAGGCCGGCCCAAAAGTCTGCATTTCGACCGACGGCGGCCGCCGGTTCTTTCGAGTTCGCTAACCGGTAGACTTCCTTGTTTGACGACGCGGAATAGTGTTCGGGCAACACACTCGCGGCCTTGGCGGCAGCAACCTCGATCGTCACTCCGGCGCGCGGCAACAAGTCGTGCACGTTGACGTGAACGTCGCCAACGCTGTCTTCCGTCAATCGATGAAAGACCTTTTTCACTTGCCAAGGTTCCAGTCCGGCTCGAGTGCTCAGATGAATGGATTGCGTGGGATCGGCGGCGATCTGCAAGGCAACGTTCACGGCTTCATTAATAATCTGTGTCGTGGCGTCGTCTGCCGCGGGCTGATCGAGCACGACAACGCTTGGCCGCCAAGTTCGAATCTGCGCGACGAGCCGGTCGACAAGCGCCTCGCGAAGTTGACCATCCGTCTCTTGAGTCCAATATCTTTCCAAGCGGCTACGGTCGCGTTCCAAGCCAGGTCGACCAATGGGAAGTTCCCAGCCGACATCCGTGGCTGCACCGCCGGCTTCCAGCACAGCTTGATCCAACTGCAAGTCTGCGTCTTGCCAGCGGAACTTGTCGCCACCGAGATCTCGCCTGGGAACCAGAGTGGTCATGCAACGAAAGCCCAAGTCGCCCGCATATTTGGCCAGCAACCTCAGAGAGACTTGATTCAGTCTCGAGTGGATCGACATCAACGCCAACCTTCGGTTTTGACCTTTGACGACATGCCACGTCGTTCCACCATCGTTGGTGTGAAGCATCGTGCCCAGCGCGCCAACCGCCCAGCCTCGGGTTTCGGATTGAAAGCGAATCGCTCGAATCGGCAATGTTTGCCCCGTCAATTGACGCTGCCAATTGGTGCCGCCGTCAGCCGAGTGCCAGATCACACTGCCAGGTTGGCCAGCGATCCAGACATGCCGGTCGCGTGCCTCGACACAAAGCAGGTCGAACACGCGATCGAGCGGCTTTGGTAATTCGTTGGGAGGCGACTGCCAGACGACTCCACCATTTTCGGTTTTCAGAATCAGGCCACCATCGCCGACCAGCCATCCGGTTTCGCCGGGCATGACCTTAACGGCGTGCAAACTTCTCTTGCCCATGTCACTGACGCGAGGTTTCAGCAAGCGTTGTCCACCCACCATGAATACTTGGCCGCGTTGGCCGGCAATGATGCCAATATCGGGATTCAAGAAATCCGCCGCTCGCCACCCGGGACTGTGATGGCCATTGATCTCTTGCCAAGTTGCGCCGCCGTCTTTTGTCACGAAGACTCCGACGGGAAACTGCGAGCTTGTCGCGCCGACAACGTAACCTTCGTTGGGCCCAAAGAACTCGACCGAATGCAATTGCGGCAGCTGACCATTGTCCAGCCGTTGCCAGGTGACTCCCCCGTCTTCGGTGGCAAGGATAACTCCGTAGCCAACACGAGAAAACGGGCTCACACCGCCGCCGGCGATCCAACCGATGCGATTGGTTAAGAAGCACACCTTCCGAAGCGCGCAATCGACGGGTGCAGGAATCAGGCTCCAAGTGCGTCCGCCGTCTTGCGTGTTCCAGATGACACCGCGATCACCGACGGCCCAACCGACCGATTGCCCTAAAAACTGAACGTCGTGCAAGTTCGCATCGTTCTGCACGGGTGTCGGCTGAATTGCTGAGGGCCGAGCAGAACCCAAGGTCCCCAGCCGACTTTGCGGTGCCCGCTTAAGCGGATTTTGAAACGCGAGGCACGGAGTCAACCACAGACTGTTTACAACCCATCCGAACAATAAGCCAACAAAGAGTGTCACCTCGGTACGGCTGCGCATAGCAGAGTCCTTGAGAGGTCAAGGTGGAGACGAAACGGGCTGGATAGAGAGGGTCGGGGATTCTACTGACTTCGCGGAATTGTGGGAGGTCGAGTTCGGTTTATCTGTCATCTGTCATTGACCATTCGCAGGTCTTCTCAATGAGAAATAGCTAATGACAAATGAAACCCTCTTCCTTTGCGTTCTCCGCGTTCTTCTGTTCAAATCCCGACTCCACCAGCAAAGGAATCCGTCATTCACCTTCTCTTACCACTTTGTTCCAGCGTGCTGTCCATCTTTGGGCTCTTGCTGCTTAAACGCGCCCAGCAAAACGGGATTTCGACGTGGTCGACGATGATCTTGACCTGCTGGGTTTCGGCGGTGGTCTTTACGCTGCTGATTCCGTTGGGCGGAACAATGCAACCCCTCGAACTGCTATGGCAGCCAGCCGTGATTGGGGCGTTGTTCTTGGCCGGTCAGTACTTCATGTTCATGGCCGTCCGGCTGGGTGATGTTTCGATTGCAGCCCCTGTGCTTGGACTCAAAGTCTTAATTGTGCCGGCCTTGGGACTTTTGGTCGTCGACAATGAAGTCACGTCACGAATCTGGCTAGCGGCGCTGTTGGCAATGATCGGAGTTGTGCTAGTCCAGTCCAACGACGGGGTTGTGGAACGTCGCAAGATTGTCTTCTCGGTCATCTTTTCGCTGCTGGGCGCGCTGACCATGACGATGTTCGACCTATGGATTCAGAGCTGGGCACCGCCTTGGGGAGCGGGACGTTTCTTGCCGTTGACGTTTGCGTTCTCTGCGTTGTTCGCGGTGGGATTCCTACCACTTGCCGATTCGCCCCGCCAAATCCGCGAATCGAACGCCACCAAAGTGTTGATGTTGGGAGTGGCTCTGATGGCGGTACAGGCCATCGGCATGACCTTCACGCTGGCCAAGTTCGGCGACGCCACGCGCGTCAACATCGTGTATTCTTTGCGAGGCATCTGGGGCGTCGTCTTCACGTGGCTGCTGGCCAAACGCCTTCAAATCGACTCTAGCCAACCCAGTCACCGCATCATGTTATTGCGACTTGTCGGAGCCATGTTGATCGGCATCGCTGTGATTGTCTCGATTGTTTGAGCAGTCTGATCTTACAAACGCTGTCGTGTAATCTGCACGCGAAGTATGCCTCGCTCTACCTGCGTGAAAGGGAACGGTGGCGCCATACACGCCCACATGATTGACTCGAAAGGCCTTTTGGAAAAATCGGAATAATCGTCAAGAATTTACTAACACCTCGTTTTTTTTCGCGTATGTTCAGTATGCGGTTAGTTAGTGAGTTTTTAAGATGTGAATTTTGAATCGTATCTCAATCACCATCACGCCGCCGATTCCTCTCCATCTGAATAGGTGAACAACCATGCCGAAACCGAAATGGCTCGAAAGAATTGCATCTTCTTTGAAACACCGTCGTAAAAACTCTCGACGCCGTCGTGTGCGTCATAACACGACCATCGAAGCTTTGGAACAACGCTTGGTCTTGACGCCCGTTAACGGTTTGGCCAACAGTGAGTCGATCCTCGGCGCAGATCTGGGCGATGCTGAAGGAAATGTAGGTAATGCGGCAACGGGAGACTATGGCGATGAGATAGGGGCTTACGGTGATGAGACCGGGGATTATGGTGACGGGAACAATGGTGGAAGTGGAACTGGTCCTGGAAACGAAGCACCGACAGCATATGCCGACGACGAGTTTCTACTTCCCGATAACCAAACAAGTGTCATTGTCGACGTGCTCAGCAATGACTTCGATCCCGACGGGGACCTGTTGACTGCCGTCATCGTTTCCCTGCCAACATATGGCAACTTGACACCAAATTCAGACGGAACTCTTACGTACACAGCAACGACAGCCTCTCATTACGGGCTCGACTCTTTTACTTATATCGCAAACGACGGCGTCAACGATAGTAACACAATGGTTGCTCTGGTTCGAAGATTTGGGCTTCGAATTAAGAGGGGCGCCACTGATGTGACTTTGCAGACAACGTCTGCGTTGATGGGTGAGAAAGTCTCTTTAACGATGGACGTCAAAGGTGGTCCGGAGATATTTCGAAAAGATGAAAACTGGGCACCTCATGATGAGGATGCGTTTCATTCCTGGTCTGCTACAGTGAATGCTTCGAATCTAAAGAAATTCGATGTATTTGCGACTCCGCCGGATCCAAATCTTAGCAACGAATCACTTGACATTCATCATTCAGCGCCGGGGCTAAAAACTGTCAGCGCGAGTGCCACTTATCGAGGGGTTGTTATCACAGCCAGGACTTATGTCAATATTGCACGCCCGACAATCACTGTAAACGACGCCATAACAATGCCCCTTCAACTGCTTAACGCGAATTCCTCAAGTCCGAAATTTGGTGGCAGAATTGATTTCAGCGCTAATGTTCTCGACGCCACGCTGGGGGGCAACGTCGGCGTTGGCTACAGCTTGCAGTGGGTTCAGATAGTTGACGTCTATGCCGAGGCCGACAAGACAGTTGGCGACACGTTCCTTTATGAGGGGAGGGGACTTGATGAAAGTTATCCATTCGAGGATGGCGCATCGACTTATGATGTGCCAGGAATATACCCGGCGGGAAATAAAGAAGTATTGATGGCGAGCAACTTCAAGATGTATGGTATTGCCCAGAAAAAGTGGACAGTGGATCTGTTGAAGTGGTTGGGTAATTTTTGTTGTGGAGAGTCTCTGAACTCACCAACAAAGGCAGGTGTTTGAAATCAGCCTTCTCTGTCTCCGTTCGTCGCTCGTTGTTTGGTTGAACGA
>PBMZ01000016.1 GCA_002722955.1 Planctomycetaceae bacterium
ACTGAGAACTGGATCGAAAGCCCTGGCACTTCGCGCTGCTTCCGACTTCTCCTCTGCTCGCTTCCTCGGCGTGAGCGCGACGTTGGCCCGAATCCCTCCTCAGCGAGACGGCTAAGGGCCTCTTGGAGGTCCTCATCGCTCAACGGCATCACCTCGTCGTCCGCCGCCAGCTCCAAGAACCGTCCTTTGTCCAAACCGGTGTGCGGGCCGTCGAGGTTTCGTTGCCCGGCTGGGATTCTCACGCGAATAATCATGAGGGCCATATCACTCAAGCCAACATACTAGATCCGGCGTTTGGCACATTGATTCGAGACCTCGAAGAGCATGGCTTGTTAGAGTCGACAGTCGTTCTTTGCATCGGTGAATTCGGTCGAACACCAAAGATTAATGCCTTAGACGGCCGCGACCATTGGCCAACAGGCTTCTCTTGTGTCGTTGGCGGTGGTGGGATCAAAGGGGGTTTGGTTATCGGTGAGACCGACCCAACTGGCAAAAGTAAAGACCCCAAAGATCCGATTCAGGTCAAAGACCTCTACGCGACCGTATTGCATACGCTGGGCATCGAATACGACAAGGAAGTCAACACGCCCATTGGTCGGCCCATGGCCTACAGCGCAGGTAAACCGCTTGAACGGCTATTGGTTTGATCGATCCGAATGCCCAGCTACCGAGTCACCGCCCGTTGGATTTTTCCGAGCAACACGGAGCCGATCGAAAACGGTACGCTTGAGATTCAAGACAGCGTCGTGACCGACATCTCGGCGGCTTGCGATCCCGAAGCCACCGCGCTTGGAAACGTTGCCTTAATTCCCGCATTGGTGAATGCGCACACGCATTTAGAATTCAGCGATCTCAAATCGCCACTGCTGCCGGCAACACCGTTCGACGATTGGATTCGAACATTGGTTGCCTATCGGATGAGCCGCGCGACAAACGTCAAAGAAATCGTCGCGGATGGACTTCGGGAATCTCACGGTTCCGGTGTTGCCGCCGTTGGCGAGATTGCGACAGATGGTTGGAGCGCTGAACCATTCGCGCAGACGCCGCTTCATTCGGTCATCTTTCGAGAGCAGATTGGATTGAGCGAACCGCGTGTTTCTGAACAGCTACGCATTGCGCGCGAGCACTTGCAGCAACCGCAGATCTCGACAAGGGCCATCTTCGGATTAAGTCCGCATGCACCGTTTAGTGTCCATCCTGACTTATTCGCGAATCTGGTCGACTTGGCGAAACAGCATTCGGCGCCCGTGGCCTTTCATTTGGCGGAAACTCGGGACGAGCTGGAATTGCTCGAATACGGAACAGGACGGCTTGTCCAAATGATGAAAAGTCTCGGAACCTGGAATGCTACTGCGTTTCGGTCAGGGGTGCGGCCGCTCGACTATTTGCAAACGCTATCCAAGTTGGATTGCGCACTGGTCATACACGGCAACTATCTCGACGACGAAGAGATCGAGTTCCTCGCCAAACATCCTCAACTCACCGTGGTTTACTGCCCGCGGACTCATCAATTCTTCGAGCATAGCGAACATCCGTGGTTAAGAATGCTCGAACGAGGCGTTTCACTGGCTCTTGGAACCGACGGTCGCGGTTCAAATCCTGACCTTAGTATCTGGTCGGAGCTGATGTTCTTGCGGAAGAAATTCCCGTCCGTATCACCAGTGCGGCTACTGAAACTTGCGACGTCTTCTGGGGCCAAGTCTCTCGGCCTGCATGACACCTGCGGTCAGTTAAGAGAAGGACAACCTGCGAGATTCACTGTTATTGAATTGAACAACGATAACAGCGATGCCTATGCCGCCTTGTTCTCTGAGTCATCTGCTGTTCAGGGATTCTTCGTTGAATCCAATCGACAAGTTTAGCAAACTCCCGATAGAATCGAGCTATGACCACAATTACATCGATTCCAATGAAAGCTCTTGCAGGGCTGGATCTTCAACAGGGTGACATCGTGCGCATTGTTGAGGCGCGCGGCGACAAGATGATTGTTGAAATCAACCGTGATGAATTTGATCAGTCGACGTCAGCGGCAGCGAACTGGGTGAACACTGCCAAGGGCACTGTTCATCTCGGCGAAAATTCCACCGCCGATGATGCGTGCATGCATTACTGTGCCGAAAAATATGAACTCGAATAATGCGTGTTTTTCTTGACACCAACATCTTGCTCGATGTGCTCTTCAGGCCGTTGTGGCAGAGAATTGTCAGGCTGAATGCATCGTGACGAGAAATCTTAGCGATTTTGCCGGATCACCAATTCGGTCAATCACCCCAGCTCAATTCTTGCTGGAGTTTCCGAAGACCTAATTGAAGCGATTATTGCGACGCTGATCGAGTTCCGAATCGAGAGAAACTGATCTCAGTACCGAAGGGCAACGGTCTAGCCGCCACGCGAAAACCCTGACGGTGAGCGTACTGTTGCAATTGGCGATAAGTCTTATAGCTATCTGGATACACCCAAAACGTGATCGTCGTGCCTTCATCGGCCGTGATCAGTTTTTCGTAAAAGATCGACGAACTCGAAAGTGCTTCGTTCAGTGATTCGGTCACCAATTCTTCGGTCGCGATAAATTTGCCGCTCAGCACATCGGGAACATTGGGAATGTAAACGGTTTGTCCTCCAGAACTGACCGGCAACGTCATTGCCACGGCAACGTATTCAAGCTTGAATCCAAGAATTGGGCCGGCCGTATCGAGACGTTGTCGAAATTTTCGGCGCACAACGATGTTCTTCAGTTCTTCCAGCGGAACATAGGCCACACGATTCTTCATCAAGCGAAAGTGAATCTCGGTGCCCAGAACCGTGCGGCTCACGGGTGTCAGCGTATGTACCAGCTGCTCGACCTTCGGCTTCACTTGAGATGTTTCATCTAGTTCGGTTCGTAACCCAGTCAACTTTGCCGCGAGCTTCTCGTTCTTGCGGTTCAAGCCCATCAAGCGGTTTTGTCTATCGTTGGCAACATCAACAGATTCGTTCAGTTTATTCAGGGCAACGGCCAATTGCTTCCGCAGCTGGTCTTGCTCACCTTGTGCATCGTCGACCAAGCGCTTCTTTCGAGTTTGATCTCGCGAGGCTTGTTCGATTTGGCGTTGAAGTCGTTCTGCCAGCAACCGGCGCTGCTCTTGTTCCTGACGTCGACGTTCAAGCTCTTTCAGATCCACCTTTGGTTTCGGAGCCGCAGACTCAACTGGCTCAGGAGTGATCTCGACTAAGATGGGCTCATCGATTTGAGGGTCCGCTACGGGCGTTTCCTCTTGATCTGTAGCAGCGACGCTTTCTTCAAGTTCGGACGATTGATCGACTTGCTCAACGATTTCTGTCGTCGGTTGTTCCTCAGTATCCGAGACCAGGATCGGCGCGTTACTCACACGCACTCCTGCGATCACGATCAGAATGATCAGGATTCCGACTATGTTCGCGATGATGTCGAGAAATGAATCCGAGCCGAATCCTATTTCTGATTCTTGGCGTCGTCGCCCCATTTCGTTGTGCCTATTTCTTAGTGGTTACTGGTTTCTCAGGTTGTGGCTCGGCGATGTATTCGGTCGTCGAATAGAGACCAGATTCTTTTAGAGTCTTGAAGACTTCACGGAAGTTATCTCGGCCGGATGGAGTCACCTGGTACTCGATGACCGGAATCCAATAAAAGTTGTCCGGCGGCGCACCCCAAGTTTTCGCTTTCGCATCGACGCCGCGAACGATTTGCCGCTTTAGCGAATCGACGTCGACGCCTTTGGGTGTCTTCAATTGATATCGATCTCCGAAGATGATGTGATCGCTGTAAACTTTGACCGTCATCTTGCGTTCGAAGCCAATCGTCGCGCCGGGGGAGTAGACTCCCCAGCGTCGTTTGGGTCGCAACTTGGGCAAGTCAAGCTTTCGTCTCGGCGTTTGGCTGGCACCGAAGGGTGGCATGCTGACGTCGCCGCCAGGGCTGTTTGAGCTTGCGGTGCTCGAGTTGAAAAGTGAAGCCGCGCCGCTCGGACCTGTCGTCGAGGACTTGCGGTTCATATCAAGAATCGACGGCTTCGAGAGTCCGCCAGCTGCGGCTCCGTCAGCGGAATCGGTTGCTGCTATGGCCTTTGAACTTCCTGCTTCACCCGAATCGGCGGTGCCGCTCGAGTCTGCGGTGGCCAACGGATCGCTGCCGGCAAACTTTCGGTTGAGACCTGTCTTTGATCCAGGCTCGGTGCTCTCGGTCGACCCTGTGCCACCATTTCCTTGTTTTTCGTTTCCTGCTGTTGCTGATTGTTGCTGGCCGCTGTTGTCACCAAAGGGATTCCAATTTGGTGAGTTTGGATCGTTGACACCGTTGTCGACGCCCTTTTGTTTCTTGCCAATGCCAGCTTTCTTCGCAACGCCAGCGGCGTTGCCAGCCTGCTTCGCACGACTAGCGCCGTTGGCGACGCTCGGGCCACCAGTCTTTTGACCGTTTCGTCCCGCAACACCACCTTTCGCCTGTGATGGATTTCTGTTTGTCGGAAAGCCTCCGGCCATTCTTTGACCGGTTACTGAATTCCCAATACGACCGGCTGAGGTACCATTACCCTCAGCCATAGCTCCTTCGGCGTCGAATGGCGATCGTGCCTTGAAGCTGTCGCTGCGAAAGAACGAGTCGCTGGCACGCCGTCCGCGACGATTGAGCGGATCGGAGTAATCCTTCTTGATCGTTCGTGGCTGTGAACTGCCGATGACGTCGCGTCCTTTTAGTGGTGTGTTATTGCGAGCCATCTGCTGAATCAATCTCTCCTGTTGAGCCAGCACGCGCTCGATGGCTTCTTCACACAGGCGCTTTGCTTCATAATCAATATCGGGAAGCGAGAGCGGAAAATCTTCGTTGATCAACTCATAGCCGTTGCGAACACCCAGCTTCATCAAGTAATGCCGCACGACATAAAACAATTCCCCGCCGCTTGGCCGAACTACGATCAGCACATAAGACTCGACACGCTTCCCGTTCGAAGTTTTCGAGTCTTCGGCGGCCCAGTAGTCGACCAATGTCTTTGCGCCCGCTAACACGGGATTGTAGTTCTCAGTAAACGTTTCCAAGTCTTCCTTCGAAAGTCGGACGCCTTCGGGCCGAAACCAGACGGCGTCGCGTTTGAGTTCGATCAAGATCGGGCGCTTCGTCGTTCCCGTGCGACCGTCATACGGCACAAAAGAAAAGACGCTCGGTTGCGACTTCTTGTCGGCAAATTGCTGGATCTCTCGATTCGCGTGCGCCACTTCGTCTTCAAGCTTGGCTTGCCGCAAGATCGCTGATCGCGCCAGTTTGTCCTTTTCGGAGATGTCCCGGTTCACTCTTGTCAATTGTGACTGAGCCCGCTGGACGCGTTGCTTGAATTCGTCAATTTCGTTTTTCAAAAGCCTAAGTTGAGACGCCCGTGTCACGTTCAGCTCAGATCGCTCGGCCAATGTCGACTTCAACCTCGCGATGATCGGTGCATAATCAGTCTCGTCGATTGGTTCTGGCAGCGGCTCAACGATCTTGACTTTATCTTCCGGCGGATCAGGAATCGCCTCGACGATCACGCGCACCAGTTCAGCCTCAGCAAAGGCGTCATCGGGTTCGGGAAACACCAATCCTTCGATCACGTTCGAAATAGGAGATTCCGCAACGGTTTCCGTCTCGGTCTGAGCCGCTTCGGTTCGAGCGACAACTTCATTGCGAATCCGGCGAGTTGTCACGATCAACAACAAGATCAGCGCACCCATTGCGCACACCAGAACCGCGAGGAACGGAAAAAGCGAAACGGATCCTGATGCCTTACGTCGTCGGTTGCTCATTGCGGGGTGATCGTCTGGTTAAACGGTGTGCTGCTTACGCAGCTTTCGACATGACTCGCTTCGACATCAACTGCACAGCGGCGCTGAGCGTATTGAGTGTTTCTTCGAAGGTCTCTGCCGCCTGCAACGACTGCAAATTGTCGTTCAATCGTTCTTGTAAGCGGCCGAGGTTTTCTTCTTCGCCAACGATCTTGAGTAGGATTTGTGACTGTTCTTTAAGCTGATCCAAGTTCTCGCCAGACTTGTCGGTGGCGCGGCGAATGTCGTCTTGCCAGGAGTTCACCTTGACGGCGAATCCGTCGACGGCAGTTGTTAACTGTTGTCCCAAGACTTGGACCTGCTCTTGTTGTTTCTTGCCGGCTTCGGAAACCGATGCCGCCAACTCGCGCGAGACAGCTTGATAGCCGCCTAAAATCTCTTGGCGGATGTCCGAGAGCTGCGAACTGTGATCGGTCAGCGTTGATTTAATGCCGTCCTTCAGCGAATCGTTCAGCTGCAACTGCTGGTCAGACAGCGTCTTCGTCCACCGGTCACGCAACACTTCCAAGGCATCTTGCCAAAGCTGAGTTTGACGGCCGATCAATGATTCCGTCTGACTTAAGAGTTGCTCGGCGGCTTTTAATTCTGCATCGGCAAGCGGGCTGAAGGATGCCACCGCGTGAGGGAATAAGGGCACAATTCGCTCGAAGCAGAACTCTTCGATCTGGTCCAAGATTTGTTGCTCGACGCGTTCTACCGCGAAAGTTCCGAACACCAAGAAGATCGAAAGTGACAAGGCCAAGGCTGTTGTATCGAAAGCCACCGCCAAACCGGCAACGGCGGAATCTAGCGAGGCTCCCAATTGATCTTCCGAGAGATTCAAGTTGGCGATTGCCAAGGTAATACCAATGACCGTTCCCAAGAAACCAAGGATCGGGACGGCCCAAGTGATCGTGCGAACCAAGGCGTAGCTTCCGTGCAAGCGGTCGCTGGCGACATCGGCAAGATACTTCAGTTGATCTTCGATACCTTGTCCGCTCTTCTTGCCGCGAATGAAATTGCAGATTTCCGAGAGGCGTTGCGTAAAGTGCGAGTGACCGCGGCGAATAGCGTGGGAACGAACGGCTCGTTCAATCCACTCAGCGCGGGAAACATCAGACCCCAACGCCTGCAACTCCTGCTCCTCGATGATATCCGCTTTCAGCGACTTGCGTTCTTTCTTGAGCCGGATGGCCTTCGTCAACAGAACGGCCATTCCAAGGAAGAACAGGGCAGTCGTGGCATATTCCAGTGGGTGCGAGCAGAAGTAGCGAATCAACAAGTCCTGCTCGACGGGCACGTCGGGGAACAGGCTGACGCGAATGACTCGCCAAACCATGCACATAACGTAAAACGCGATGGTCATCGCACTGCCCCACAAGAGCGGCGACATCATCAGTGATTTCTTCAAATTGCCATCACGCCGTTCTTCCAGATTCCGTTCAGCCTGATCCATGGCCGCCTCCTTGGTTCACGCTTTGAGCTTGCATTTCGTAGTGGTGGCTTCGAGCCACCACGAATCGAAGCAAGATGGCGGCTAAAAGCCACCACTACGAGCCCTTCGCGTGTGACGTTGCGCACGCGCGTGCGCAGTTTGTCTGATTAAATCAGTTCTACCGATTTCATCGGCCAACCAGGATCACCGAATGCATGAAAACTTGAGCGAAGTCAGGATTTTGGCTCAAGTCAATGAATCTGAGCGGGATGTAGGCGAAAAAGATAGCAGCCAACTTGAGCAAGCAAAAGAATGCGCTAATGCGTCAGCGCACTCCAAGCCGTACATCCGTAATGCGAGCAGCTAATCTTGACTACCAACGCCGGAGATCATTTCGTTGAACTTGGTTTGCATGGCCGGTGAAATATCTCCGGACATCTGGTTTTGCATTTCGACCAATTGTTGTTGCAGTCTAATCTTCGTCTGTGCTACCTGAGTCCCAAGTTGGGCTTGCAGTTGTTCCTCTTTAGCATCGACGAAGTCTTTCGTTGAGCCTTCGAACAGAGACTTCAATGACTCAACCATGCGATTGATCAAGGTATAGAGAAGATCAGCTGAGAAACCGCCAATGATCGCCAACATTGGCCGCACGATCCCTTCTTCAAGTAGCTCGTTACCGGACATTGCCTTTTCGGAGATCAGTACGGCCAGCATTAGGCCACTGATGAGTCCTAGAAAGAAACGTATTCAATACGAGGCCGAGTGAGCCGGGTCGAAGGTTCCACGGGTGATGTATTGATTCGCCTTGTATAGCCCGGAGAATGAGGCACCGAGCCCCGCGGTTTTGGCGGCAGCGTCGGCATTCTCCTTATTCACTAAGTCGCGTTTTTTGCTGTTTTGCGTGGAGCACGATTTGCGAACCGCTACTAGTACTTAAGGGAGACGCCGGTAGTTTGGCGTGTGCCCAAAAAGCGTCGCCTTTCGGCAAGTCACACTTTCGCTGAGACCGTAACTCAACGGCAGGTGTTGGTTGAGAGATCGGTATCGCGGCCGCCTTGTCACTAGTTTCGATCGACTCCTGGGCTGTACCTTTCCAAGTGTGCATCAACAACCCACCGTTGGCTTTCGACCAGCCCGGTTTGGGCGTCGATGCAACTCTTGGCTGCTGTTGAGCCATATCCGTCGTCGGTGGAGCTTCACCCTGGCTAGCTTGATTGGGTTGGCCGTCTTCCAAGGTCCAAGCGGCCACTATATTGGAGCCGTTGGCGTCGGGAATGTTGTAGCGGCCTTCGCGCAGCGCAGTCTGTTCTAACGATTTGTCGTGGACCACGACCAAACCCACCGCGCCAACTAGGCCTTTGCCGATCTGCCAATCGCCTGACAAATCCGGCGCTGATGTGTCCTGTTGCTGAACTTGATGACCATTGATAAAGGATGACAGTTTCTGGCCATCAAAGGTTATGGCCAAGTGTGACCATCGATCGGTCGACAGCTTTTTGCCCGCAAAATGTTCTGTGGGTGGCCTTCGCTTGAATGTAGAAGAGAGAGCCAAAAACAAACCGCT
Organism: Planctomycetaceae bacterium; assembly: GCA_002722955.1. Taxonomy (GTDB): domain Bacteria; phylum Planctomycetota; class Planctomycetia; order Planctomycetales; family Planctomycetaceae. The sequence goes on from PBMZ01000016.1 coordinate 8,805, forward strand.
GCCCGCCTCATTCCCGAAAACGATGGCCTGAGAGGCGCGTTGAATCTTGGCCGAGGCTTCCGCATTTACGGTCGACGGTGCTCGCGTGACCATCATCGATTGGGCCTTACCGGCCCATTTTTCGTCTAATTCGTCAACGTTGCCGTGGAATGTGCGGGATTCTCCAACACAACCGGGTTTCGCATACAACGTCACTTCGAGGCTGCGGAGAATCAACATCGAATGGATTGACTGCGCCGCAACCGTTTGGTTGGTTAAATCCAGATACATTCCTAAGTTGTACGTTTGCGCCAAGCCACGACGACCGTTTTGAGCGTAAACGACAACTTGTTCCTCGAGCTGCTTTTGTTGGTCCAAAAGCGAATTGACGCGATTCTTCCACGCCGGACCGAGATTTCCGCTGTCAGTATTCAAGTTGACAGAATTTCCCAGGCATCCTTGGCGATCGAACAGAATGGCGTTGCAGCCGGGGGGCACTCGCAATGATTCGATCTTGCCAGGACCCGTGTGAAACGGGGAAAGATCGTCGTAGCGTCCTGCCTTGAAGGCCACTCCGTTGCCTTGCAAACCGGGCCCCGTGTGCGCCACGACGCCCGTATCAATCTTGCCGGGCCCCACCCAAGCTTCGATCGTGAATCCCTGACTAAGTGCGTTCGTATCCAGCGGGCCGCAGTTGATACCTGCCTTGCCAGTGAATCTCACGGCCCACTTCTTTTCATTGACTGTTGGCATTGTCATACCTTGATCTATGAATCGTGCAATCTAGGCGTAGATTGGCGTTGCTTGTTTCTTAGCCACGAAGAGTTGGCAGTATACGGCCACATTGACTGAGCGTTCGTAGTCCCGCCTTTAGGCGGTATATCGCAAAAATTCCGCATAAAGGCAGGACTACAAACGGACTTAAAAAAATACTTGTAAACGCGTGCCACGCTTTTTTCGCTGCATCCGCGATTGCGTGTCCAACCTTTTCGGCTGCCGCTCCGATCGCGTGACCTAGATTTTGATGTCACCCCATAGCTTTTTGCCCAACTCTTTGACGTCATTCCAAACTTCCTTCGCTGCCTGCTCGATTGCTTTAACTGCTTTTGCCGCTTCCTTAAAAACGGCCTTGGCAGCTTCCTCGGCTCCCTTGAGTGCATGCTGTGCGAACTCGGCGGCCTTTGCTGCAATTTTCTTGGCGGCTGTTAGTGTCACCACCGATTCAACCGTACCAATAGACAAAGAAATATAATCTGGAAGCTTCCATGTCGCTCGGGCTGAGCATTCGAAGAATCGAGGCTTTAAACCAAACCGAACCATCACGTAATACAGGTCGATTTCGGGAACGGCGTCTGGCAATGCCGCATCCCAAGTCTGCAGTGCTTCGTCGGCAAGATCATTCAGCGAAATCGGTTGGTCAGTCAGAATGCTGCCTTCGAATTGCCAAGCGGTATCCGTTTGGTATTCGCCCGTCACCATCACGACATTCTTGGCGATTAGCATTGTGCCCGTCAGCTTCCGAAGAGTCGACGTGCCATCGTTTTCGTATTCGAATCCGAGCTCGCTTAACACCAAACTGCAATTGCCCAGCAAGTCGATTTTTCCGCCGACAGCAATTTGATAGCGGCGTCCGCCGGATTTATCGTAATAGTACTCGGCGCTGAGTAACTTCAAGTTCAAGTTCGGAAACGTCAAAGCGTCACCGAACAACTTTTCCAAAAATGTCTTGGCGTCCCCAGAGCTAAACTGATGAGGATGAATTGATGTGCCGCGAATGGACTCGCCGGGATCACAAGCAACCTCGAACGAATGCCCGTCGATATCCATCACGCCGGAGACTATGAAATCGATCGTTAGCGATGGCTTCAGGTTCGCGATAATCATCAGTTGGACGGAAGTTATCGAAAAGCCTGGAAATGCTTCCCAGGTGTAAAGTTCCTTCTTGTCGGCGTCTAGAAGAACTAAGTCGCACCCCATGTACTCGCCCGGGCTGAAGGAAAGTGTCGCTAACGAATAGGTGGGACGATTACTTGACGAAAAGGGCGTTTGACTTTGCAGGTCATCGTCTCCCGCTAATGAGCCCAGCGAGTTGACTCCACCGCGAAGAAACCTTGCTGTTTCAAAGTCTACCTCAAACGTCGTCGGCTCGTTTTCCTGCATGTGAGCAATCGCAACAAACGGATCTTCCTTTTCGTGAGGCTGCAATTGCCACATCCAAGCGACCCAGGTTGCAGGATCGGCTTTGCGCTGATTTCAGAGCGGAGACTCAACCCCATTCGCAAGATGGTCGCGGAACCCATCTTGGGCAAATTGTTGGGTCTTCTGGTTTCCACCAACAATCGACTTCAACGGCGGGATACTCCGTTTTCAGCTCGAATAGTCCTTTGGCAGAACTAGCGTTCGATTCCATCTGCCCTTTTGCGACAGGCAAAGTGTTCACGCCAAGCCGAACCAAATCGAGGGGCTTCGTCAGTCCATTAGAGTAAAGATTTCTCGAAGGGGCGAGTTTTCGTGAACGTCGCCAACAGCGATGGCAAAACAGCGAATCATGTCGATTCGCAAGCTCCCTGACCAAACAGGGTTATGCCTGTTTAAGGACGCCAACTTTGGTGGCGAAATGACTTTCATCACGGTGTCTGGGAACATTAGACCCGGTCAGTTCTCCTCGTCGTTAGCCACTGGTGGTGGCTATAGCATGTGGGAGCAAAAGGATTGCAAGGGTGCTACGATGTGAAGGTGCAGTTCATTCCTGTCGCCACGTATCACGACGACCAGAACGCTATCTCCTCGATCGGTTCGGTAGCCAGGCAGTGTACGGTTGGTAACTTTCAGTATGCAATCGATGCTGCCGGAAACGCGAGAGAGGACGGATCAGGTGTGACTTATGCCTTTCTAGGCGAGTACTACATCGAATCAACTCCGATGGTTCGATCGACGATAGATATCCGCTTAAGACCTATGAACGCGGATATCGAATCAATGCATCATTCTGCCTTGATGGAAACTCCAAACTTGTAGTCGGCGGAATGATGGCCAATGACGGCGACTCCAGCTTCACACCTCTATCTGAGCTCATTACTCGCTAGCTAGATGATACGATTGCCAGGAACGCGCATACGGTTGGATGAGCAAAGCGGTTAATTTCGCGTTTCTAAATATCGAAACACGCGTCATCTGGCTGGCATAGTTGGTCTACAACTCAGAAACTTCCACGAGCGGAATGACAGTCAGCTCGCCAAAGTCGGACCAGCGGGAGCAGGCATTGTAGAGGTCAACGCCTTTTTCGACTTCGGCGATGACGTAGCCGACGCCGGTCTGTGCCGCGACCCAGGCGCCTTTGATTTTGATGCCGTCGGCTAAGCCTTCGTCTTGCAGGTGGCGGAACACGTCTTCGCGGGAGTCGGCTCCGTAGGTGAATTCGATTAGGCACGTCATGGGGTTGCTCCTGGAAATCTGTTTGCGTGTTTGCTTGTATGATGGCCGATGGCCGTGTGAGTGGCCAACGGTTCGTAATCTCAGTGTGTAAATTAACTCTCAGCGTGCTTCAGTTCTAGCCGACGCGTTCCTCACCTGCCAATACAAATGACCTCGCGGATCGTATGAGCGTACGAGCGGTAGCCGTCGGTTGTGATGCTGGCTCGCGTGAAGGATTGACCTAGAGGGCCCAGATCGTTGATGGAGAGAATGGCTTTCTCGTCGAGCACTTCGGCATCGGCTTGGATCGCAAAGACAATTCCGCACAGGATTGGGACGAATAGTCGGTTGCCAAAAGCTGTTGGTAACGGCGAGGCAGTGTGGCCCCAGCCGTTTTGTTGAGCTCGTGCGTCTCCCATGACTTGCAGGCCACGCGAATTTCGTACGGCGTTGCGCCGCAAGCTGGCGTAGCTTAGTCCGCCCTTTTTCTTCGGTGGTCGCGCCAAGTGGTCTGACATGTTTTCATCGAGGGGTGTCCTTATGACTTTTGGTGTTGACTCTTGTTAGCTGTTTTCAGTCGGCAGTGGTTCGTTCATGGATTTTGGTTGTTATGGAGCGAGAAGATAGGGCCGCCCCGTTGGGCCTAAGAAACTAGGCTTTCGGCCATAAATGGCAACAAAACGCGTGAGCGAGGGATTGGTCATACGTACTCGCAAACAAAACGCATTATATCCCGGTGCGTGTGACCATTCCCTCGCTCACGAGTCGGGTTATTATCTCATGCCCAATTTGGCGAGAATGACTCCACAATTCTACTTGGCGGTTTCTTTCACCCGCAGAGCGACGCCGATGACGGATGGTGTTCCGTTTGGGTAATTCGTGCGAGGGTTGAAGTGTTCGACGAATAGCTTGTCATCGACCAGCGTTAAGCGTTCGATGACGTTCTCGTACACGATCAGGATGTCGCCGTTTTCTTCGACTAGTTCGTCGCTTTCATTGACCTTCTGGCTCGCGTGGATTTCTCGAGTGTGTTGAGTGCCGTTGGTGTAGGTCACCGTCCAATTGCCAACAAGTCGTGGCAAGAGTGCTTGCAGCGACCGAGCCGGCGGATGCGTTGGTCTTCTGTCAGCGACAAGGAATCCGATCGAATCCAAGTCGTGGCCTTGTCGGCCATAGATTCCGATGATTGGTGCTCCGTTGGTAGCGCACAAGGTTTCGCCGCCGCCGCCCTTTCCGCCCAGCCATTCGGAACGATAGACGTCGTCAGGGTTCAACACACCGCCGCGAGCTTTCATGAACAACACGCGGAAACCGTCAACGCGATGACCGGTCTTGGCGATGATTCCCGTGACCACGTAATCCTCCTTGGCGACAATTCGACGCACCTTGCCGTGTGGAACTCCGTGTCGTTTACCTAGTAGCTCGCCCTTCGCCGAGCGAAAGATGGGTCGCAGCGACTTAATGGTTAGGTGCCCACCGTAAAACGTCGACGTGGTGTATTCGAAGCCAATCAGCACGGCGGGTTCGGCGGGCAGCTCTTCAAACGGTCCACCGCGGTGCCCGCCGACTTTGCGAGTTCGCTTGATTGGTGCCGTCTCGCGAATCGTTTTGACTCTCGCCAATAATCCGTCCATGTCGGGTGAATTGGTTGGATGTGACTTTGCGGCAGGAGGTTGAGACTTCGGTTCCGACTTCGCGGTCGTTGGTAGAGACTTTGTCGTGAAAGAATACATCGCCGACAAGTAAACGTCTTTGAAGTGTTGCGTGGGTCCGGAACCGTCCATGGGTCCCAGAATCAGACCGCCATCACCGCCTTTCAGCGTTGGCTTAAAATCGGGGCCCTTGAACGTTGTCTTATCCCAGCTTGAACCTCCGTAGATCTTGCTGCCTTCTTTGATCGCCAGCGTCACAGGCGTCGCTGTCTTGATGACTTGCTGACAAACCAAGATGTTATTGATCGACAAGCGAAGAAGGCCATCCGGCGAAAGTATACTTTCCACGGTATACAAGCGATCGGGTCGCAGCGGCAACATCTCCTTGCCGGCCGACGACAACGCAACCTTGTCGCTGCCCGTTGGATTGCCCCAACCAATGTCGCCCCAGTATCCGCCACGATGAATGGCGACGCTCGAAGCAACGGACACGACAACATGTCCGTTGCGGAATGGATGAATGATTTGAAACCCATAACCACTGGCGGCTCGCTGAAAGCCGAATCGCCAATGTGTCGATTCGGCTTGCATCAGCATCATTGCGGGAACAATGAATCCGGCCGAGCCACGTCGTCCGTCTCCCGCTGGCCCGGTGAACACCATGGCATTGGTCGAGAATTTGCTCGGCATGGCTTTGGCAACCAGCTTTGAACAGATCAGCCGCTTGGAACTTGGATCGGGAATGGGTCCAACAGGCTGTGCCTCGGCGAGCTTTGTTGATAATAGAGCTACGACACATGCCAATACCAACAACAAGGATCGATTCATGACGGGCCTCAGGTGACATGTAAGAGTTTTGTGGTCCCGCGACTCCGTTCGCGGGACGTCCTGCGAGCGGAGTCGCAGGACCACAAAAATTTGCAGCCTCAAACAAAAGCTCGCAGCATTCATATTAAGACGAATCAGAGCCCACGCAAGGGCATAGTCACATCCCGTGCTTCGTCAGCCAATCGGTAATCGTTGTTTCCGAGAAATCTTTCGGAGCCACAATCGAAAGTCTCTTGGTACGATTCCCGTACGCCGCGCTGAGGGATTGCCATTCGGCCTGAATCGATTTCGCGTCCGCATACCGATTTGTGCCGTCGACCATTCGCGTCAAACAAATCGCTCGCGGTGCGATGTAGCGAGCGACACCCACCAAGTCGCCAGCCGTTAACGCCCTCGGAATCACCCAATCGTGTGGTACATGGACGAATTGACTATCGAGCACACTGCGGTTGCTAACCAAGCCGCCTGATGAAACAACGCATTGGATATCCTCGTCGAACAAAGCCGCCAGCAGCGACAGCAACGGACCCAGTGGTTCGCTGTGAGCTGGCTCCTCGTCGATGCCAAGTGGCACAGCGATGCGTTGACTGGAATTGACCTTGGCGAATGAATCGCCCCAAATCGAAACCTTTCTCTCATGAATCGATAGCTGAGCTCTCAGCACGTTGATGACATGCAACAGATCACTCAAACGACCACCGACCAATGGCTCATTGAACATCAACAAACTCGACGAAAGACCCGTGGCGTAGCTTCGGCGACCACGATAATCACCGGGACGCGTCTCTCCTGTTCCTCGCAAATCCCCTATGGGCACGCGTGTGGAGCCTTCGCGGAAGGCGTTGGCCAGATCAGCGATCAGGATGACCTCGCCGGTCTTCGTTTCCGGGTTGATCTCAATCCGCTGCACGAACGCCTCGACCAGTTGCCGGTCCTGCAAATCCACAGTGGGCTTCGTGGCGATGTCATCGAGGCGTGAGAATTGTTCCAACGCCCATCGCCGGAGTTCGTCGGCCGTGATCGCCGGCGCGGCGGGCTGGTCGGCGGGCTTCATGCGTGCGGCCAGCGCGTCCCGTTTCGCTTTCAGGTCAGCCAGCGTGGTGCGGAGTTCATCGAGACCGTCGAAGGCTGGGTCGGCCAGCATGGCGACCGTGGCTTTGATCTTGCGGTTGAGCAGGTCGAGTTCCCGGTCGCTCGCCTTGCTGCGTTTGCTGGCCTTCGTTGGGGCCAGCACGGCTTTCACGAACGCTTCGACCGCTGCCTTCGTCGAGTCGTGGTCGCCGAGCAGAACGCGCTGTATGGCCTGTACCACGAACGCATCGAGCGCCGGGCCGGGGAGGTTTGTCAGGCCACAAACCGATTTGCCATAGCGGTGATATCCGGAGCAGCTGTAGTAGCGATAGCCATCGCCGTTCGGTCCGGGCCAGCGACGGTCGCGGCGCTGGACGAAGTTGTGCTGGCAGCGATTGCAGGTCATCAGGCTGGCCAGCAGCGACCGATTGGTCGGGCGGGACTTTCCGCCATCAACATGTCGTTTCGCCATCGCCTTCTGCGCTGCTTCCCACGTCTCCGGCGGGACCAATGGTTCATGCACGTCCTCGCTGATGATCCAGTCAGCCTGGGAGTTCCGTTTCCAGCCTCTCTGCTTCTTCGGTTTGAGCACGCCGTTGCCATCGAGACCGAACAGCGATCCCATCGTATGCCGGTTCCAGGCGATGGCTCCCTTGTAGACCGGATTCCGCAGCAGCTTGGCGATCCGGGCGGTGTTCCATTTCTGCCCGCCGGGGGACGGGATGCCTTCGCTGTTGAGTTCCGCAGCGATGGTGTGGCAGCCGTAGCCCTGGACGCAGAGTTCGAACATGCGTTTGATCACGGCCACACGCTCGGGCGTGCTGGGGACATACTTGACGATGTCGCTCTTGGCCTTCTTGATGTTCACGCCCGGTTCGATCACCCGCAGCAGTTTCCCATCGGGACCAAACTCCTGCTTGCTGCCATCGGGCATCCATCGGAGCGTTCGCAGCACCTTGCCATCGGCGGTCAGATGCTGTTTGTCGTAGCCGTAAGGGGCCACGCCGCCGGGAGCAGACTTCCGTTCGCGGATGTTCGAGATCTGACCGCGAATAGTGTCGCGGGCCAGCTTCACCGAATACTGACGGGCCTGCCACGACTTCACGCCCTGGATCAGCTCGCCTTCGTCGCCATCGGGAATTCCGTCGGCGGTGAAGAGAACGTCCACGCCCGCGAGCCGCAGGCGATGCAGGTAGTAGCCGGTCTCGTTGGTCCCGCCGCGTGAGAACCGGCTGATGTCGTAGCAGAGGATGGTTTCGAAGTCGCGGCCGTTCTCGGCGGTCGCGATCATCTGCTCGAATGCGTTCCGGCCTTTCGCGCTGGTCCCGGAGATCGCATCGTCGATGAACCACCGCACGATGCGGTAGCCGTTGTCGCCGGCCCATTTCTCCACATAGGCCTGCTGGTCGGGGATGGATCGTTCCTGAAGGTCGGTGCTGCGCCGGGCATACCCGGCGGCATCGATGAGTTTGCGTTTGGGCATCATGTGTCTCCGATGAATGACCGACGCCCCGCCGGGCGTCTGGCCGGGCGGGGCGCGATGGCGGGGGTGTGGTTATCGCTTGCCGTTGAGGGCGAACATCCCCCGGTCCGTCTTTTTGAACCGGGCGTCCTTACCGGCCTTGCGGATGTGGCGAAGCAGCGAGGCGTACAGGGTCGCGGCCGGCGTCTTGCCTCCGGGGCTTTTCCAATAGCCCTTGGTCGCCATCGCCTCGACCATCGCCTTGCAGTTCATCGGTTCGCCCGCCTCGGCCAGCACGCGTTCCGCCGCAGCCATCTGGCTCATCTTCTCGACCGGCGCGGCCTTCTTCGCGCGGGGCTTGCGGGTCGTCCTGGCGGGCTGCCTGGCCTTCGCGGTGCGGGTCGTCTTCCGGGTGGTCTTCTTCGTCGCCATGCTTCTATCTCACTTCTGGGGTGTGGGTTACGTCGCCGGGCAACCCGCCCGGGACGACACACCAGTTACCTCGACTCCGCACCCTCATCCAGCGATGTCTCGCCCGGTTCGTCGAGGTTCCGTAGAAAGCCCGAAGCATCGATTTCCCCGTCCCGAATGGCCGTTTCGATCTGCTTGAGCCACCTCCATTCCCACAGCGGGACCATGATCACGTCGGCCCGGTTGTAACGCCGGATCACGACCGGCTCGTTCGTGCGGGCCACATGCTGGACCGTGATCCCCAGCGTGTCCCGCAGAAACGTGATCGCGACGTCGTGCTCCATCAGCCGAAATCCGGTCATGTACAAGAAAGAAAGTGTGCCTCTATTTGCGACTATTTCCACGGGGGAAACGAAGAACAGTGTTTTTCGAAGTACCTACGCCTCGGTCATACCCATGCATCTCTGCTTGTGCGCTTTGCGCACTACACACAGACCCGGCCCGGGGCGTGCGTGAGGGCACGCCCCGGGGGGGGTGTGCGCGCTACACACAGTCATCATGGAAGTGACTCCGGCTGTGGGATCGTGGCCAGTTGCACTGGATGGGTAGACCCGAATTTCCAGCGGTGAATCATCCCTTCGGCCTCGGCCAGTTTGAGCAGTTGCTTCGCCTTGCGTTCCGATAAGCCATCCGCCCTGGCGATCTCGACGATGGCCAGGATCGTCGCCGGGGTTTCGTTCACGAACGCCTGTGCGAACCGTGGCGCGTCCCAGGGCGGCTCCGTAGGCTTGGCGTCGCTCTCCGCTCTGGACCGGCGTCGCGGCCGTTCGCGGCGGAGATCGGCAGGATCGAGCGAATCGTCGGGCGTCCAGACCGGGAACGTCCACCGCAGCGCGCGCGGCTCGATCGGCGGCCATGACCGGACGGCCGCATCGAGCACCACGCATTCCGGCTCCTCGTGGGGACGCAGCACGAGGTGCGTATCGGTGGCCCGCGATTGCGCACCGGCACCGGCTCCCACGTCGGTCACCGATTTGCTCGACTGGCTGCCCTTCGTGCTGTGATGCACGAGCACGAACGAGCAGCCGAGCCGCGCGGCGTAGCCATCGAGATGATTGTAGACCTGTGACATCGTGCCGTTGTCGTTTTCGTCGGTGTCCTTCGGCATGAAGCGATAGAACGCATCGAGAATGATCAGTTTGAACTGCCCGGGTCGCAGATGCTGGAAAAACGCCGACAGGCCGAAGATGTCCTTCAGCCCGCCGCG